>NZ_JBHWUU010000109.1:0-26486 GCF_042737375.1 Streptomyces sp. NPDC060000 | reverse complement strand
TGGCGTGGTGTTTACCCAAAACCTGTTTGGTTTCGCCCTGGCCCGGTAGCCACCCGCGGGTTTGCTCGCCGGGCGCGGGGGGGGGGGGGGGCCCTTCACCCCCCCCCCCGGCCGTTCAGCCGTGATGAGGCGTACCGGGCCGTCCTGAGGGGACCCGGCGAAGAAAGGGAACCCGGCGGGGCTCAGCGGGGACTCAGCGGAGGAAGGGGTCCACGGCGACCGCCACGAACAGCAGCGAGACATAGGTGATGGACCAGTGGAACAGCCGCATCTCCTTCAGCTTCCCGCCCGTGGCCTCGGCCCTGGCGCGGTTCTGCAACGCGTGCGCCTCCCACAGCCACCAGCCGCCGGCCACCAGCGCGACCGAGGTGTAGAACCACCCGGTGTAGCCCAGCGGGGTCAGCAGCAGGGAGACGGCGACCATCACCCAGCTGTACAGGACGATCTGCCTGGCGACCGTCTTGTTGGAGGCCACCACCGGCAGCATCGGCACGCCCACGCGCGCGTAGTCGTCCCTGACCTTCATGGACAGCGGCCAGTAGTGCGGCGGCGTCCAGAAGAACATGACGAGGAAGAGGACGACCGGCGCCCAGGACATCGAGTCCGTCACGGCCGACCAGCCGATCAGCACCGGCATACAGCCGGCGATGCCGCCCCACACGATGTTCTGCGAGGTGCGCCGCTTGAGGATCATCGTGTAGACGACGACGTAGAAGAGGAGGGCGCCGAGGGCGAGCCAGGCCGACAGCCAGTTGACGGTCAGACCGAACAGCAGTGTCGAGACCACCGCGAGGGTGATTCCGAAGGCGAGGCATTCACGCGGGCTGACCATCCCGGTGACCAGCGGGCGCTGCGAGGTGCGGTCCATCAGGGCGTCGATGTCGCGGTCGATGTACATGTTCAGCGCGTTCGCGCCGCCCGCGGACAGATAGCCGCCGAGGCAGGTCAGGACCACCAGGCCGAGGTCCGGAACGCCCTGCTGCGCCAGGAACATCACCGGGACGGTGGTGATCAGCAGCAGCTCGATGATCCGCGGCTTGGTCAGCGCCACGAACGCCTTGACCCGGGCCCCTACCGGCCGCCGGCTCGGGCTCTGGCTCGCCCCGACAATCCCCGCTGGACGGGATTCAACGGCCGTCACGCACACCCCTGACAGAGACTCCCAGCAAGCCTCCCCATGTGAATGCGGGGTAAAGGCTCACGCGTACCACGCCACTGTAGACGTTGCCCATACCCCGACATTCGCGGGGGTGGGGTCGTGTTGGTCGACGCCCGCGAAAGAGCCGGAAGGCACTCTGTTGAGCACTCGTACGAGCGGCTCCGTATTCACTTGCCGAACAGGGAACACACCGGTCGGGGGGCGGATCGCGAAGCTACCCGGCAGTCTGGATCGACTCGAAAAAATGCACGTTCTCACGGGGGTAGGCTCGACAACGGCCGGTGGGCGCCGCGTGCACCGGCATTCGACATGCGTGACATGTGGAGAGGAGCCCTGACCCAGGGTGAGCACCAAGCCGACCACAACAGACCTCGAGTGGACCGAGTTGGACCAGCGGGCCGTGGACACCGCCCGCGTCCTGGCCGCCGACGCCGTACAGAAGGTCGGCAACGGCCATCCCGGTACGGCGATGAGCCTGGCGCCTGCCGCGTACACCCTCTTCCAGAAGGTGATGCGGCACGACCCGGCGGACGCCGACTGGGTCGGCCGCGACCGCTTCGTGCTGTCCGCGGGCCACTCGTCCCTGACGCTCTACACCCAGCTGTACCTGGCCGGTTTCGGCCTGGAGCTGGACGACCTGAAGTCGTTCCGCACGTGGGGCTCGAAGACGCCGGGTCACCCGGAGTACGGCCACACCACGGGCGTCGAGACGACGACCGGCCCGCTGGGCCAGGGTGTCGCGAACGCCGTGGGCATGGCGATGGCCGCCCGCTACGAGCGCGGTCTGTTCGACCCGGAGGCCCCGGTCGGCGAGTCGCCGTTCGACCACTTCGTCTACGCGATCGCCGGTGACGGCTGCCTCCAGGAGGGCATCTCCGCCGAGGCGTCCTCGCTGGCCGGGCACCAGAAGCTGGGCAACCTGGTCCTGCTGTGGGACGACAACCACATCTCGATCGAGGGCGACACGGAGACGGCCGTCTCCGAGGACACCGCCAAGCGCTACGAGGCGTACGGCTGGCACGTGCAGCGCGTCGCCCCCAAGCCGGACGGCGACCTGGACCCGCACGCCCTCTACGACGCCATCGAGGCCGCGAAGCAGGTGACGGACAAGCCGTCGTTCATCGCGATGCGCTCGATCATCGCCTGGCCCGCGCCGAACGCGCAGAACACCGAGGCCGCGCACGGCTCGGCGCTCGGCGACGACGAGGTCGCGGCCACCAAGCGCGTCCTCGGCTTCGACCCGGAGAAGTCCTTCGAGGTCGCGGACGAGGTCATCGCCCACACCCGCGGCGCCCTGCAGCGGGGTGCCGACGCGAAGGCGGAGTGGGAGAAGTCCTTCCAGCTCTGGCGGGACAACAACGCCGAGCGCGCCGCCGAGTTCGACCGCGTCGCCGCGGGCGAACTGCCCACCGGCTGGGAGGAGAAGCTCCCGGTCTTCGAGCCCGGCAAGGGCGTCGCCACCCGTGCCGCGTCCGGCAAGGTGCTCCAGGCGCTCGGCTCGGTCATCCCCGAGCTGTGGGGCGGCTCCGCCGACCTCGCGGGCTCCAACAACACGACGATCGACAAGACGTCGTCGTTCCTCCCCGAGGGCAACCCGCTGCCCGAGGCGAGCCCGTACGGCCGCACCATCCACTTCGGTATCCGCGAGCACTCCATGGCCGCGGAGATGAACGGCATCGCCCTGCACGGCAACACGCGCGTCTACGGCGGCACGTTCCTCGTGTTCTCCGACTACATGCGCAACGCCGTACGCCTGTCCGCCCTGATGCACGTGCCCGTCACCTACGTGTGGACACACGACTCCATCGGTCTCGGCGAGGACGGCCCGACGCACCAGCCGGTCGAGCACCTCGCGTCGCTGCGCGCGATCCCGGGCCTGAACGTGGTCCGCCCGGCCGACGCCAACGAGACGGCCATCGCCTGGCGCGAGATCCTCAAGCGCTGGACGAAGGTCTTCGGCAAGGGCGCCCCGCACGGGCTGGTCCTCACCCGCCAGGGCGTACCGACCTACGAGCCCGACGAGAACGCGGCCAAGGGCGGCTACGTCCTGTTCGAGGCTTCCTCGGGGACGCCTGAGGTGATCCTCATCGCGACCGGCTCCGAGGTGCACGTCGCCGTCGAGGCGCGCGAGCGGCTGGAAGCCGACGGTGTGCCCACGCGCGTGGTGTCCATGCCGTCCGTCGAGTGGTTCGAGGAGCAGGACCAGGGGTACCGGGAGAGCGTTCTGCCCCCGTCCGTCAAGGCCCGGGTCTCGGTCGAGGCGGGTATCGGCCTCACCTGGCACAAGTACGTCGGGGACGCCGGCCGCATCGTTTCCCTGGAGCACTTCGGTGCTTCCGCCGACGGCAAGGTCCTCTTCGAGGAGTACGGCTTCACTGCCGAGAACGTGGCCGCGAAGGCCCGGGAATCCATCGCCGCCGCCCAGCGCTGACGCTCACACACGACCCGTAGGAGATGTAATTCCATGACAGACGCACTCAAGCGCCTCTCCGAAGAAGGCGTCGCGATCTGGCTGGACGACCTGTCGCGCAAGCGGATCACGTCCGGCAACCTCGCCGAACTGATCGACCAGCAGCACGTCGTGGGCGTCACCACCAACCCGTCGATCTTCCAGAAGGCCATCTCGCAGGGCGACGGCTACGACCAGCAGCTGTCGGACCTCGCCGCCCGCAAGGTCACCGTCGAAGAGGCCATCCGCATGATCACGACGGCGGACGTCCGCGACGCCGCCGACATCCTGCGCCCGGTCTTCGACGCCACCGGCGGCCAGGACGGCCGGGTGTCGATCGAGGTCGACCCGCGCCTGGCGCACCACACCAAGCCGACGGTCGCCGAGGCCAGGCAGCTCGCCTGGCTGGTCGACCGCCCCAACACGCTGATCAAGATCCCGGCCACGATGGGCGGCCTGCCGGCCATCACCGAGGTCATCGGCCTCGGCATCAGCGTCAACGTCACGCTGATCTTCTCGCTGGAGCGCTACCGCCAGGTCATGGACGCCTACCTGGCCGGCCTGGAGCAGGCCAAGGAGCGCGGCCTGGACCTGTCGAAGATCCACTCGGTGGCGTCCTTCTTCGTGTCCCGCGTGGACACCGAGATCGACAAGCGGCTCGACGCGCTCGGCACCGACGAGGCCAAGGCCGCCCGCGGCAAGGCCGGCCTCGCGAACGCCCGGCTCGCCTACCAGGCGTACGAGGAGGTCTTCGCCGGCGAGCGCTGGGCCGCGCTGGAGAAGGCGGGCGCCAACAAGCAGCGTCCGCTGTGGGCCTCCACCGGTGTGAAGGACCCCGCCTACAAGGACACCCTGTACGTGGACGACCTGGTGGCGCCGAACACGGTGAACACCATGCCGGAGGCGACCCTGTTCGCCGCCGAGGACCACGGCGCGATCACCGGCAACACCGTCGCCGGCACCTACGAGCAGGCCCGCGCCGAGATCGACGCCGTCGAGAAGCTCGGCATCTCCTACGACGAGGTGGTCCAGCTCCTCGAGGACGAGGGCGTGGACAAGTTCGAGGCGTCCTGGAACGACCTGCTCAAGTCGACCGAGGCGGAGCTCCAGCGCCTCGCCCCCTCGGAGGGCTGAACCCTGTCGAGCAGCAACCCGCTGCGTGACCCCGCCGACCGACGGCTCCCGCGTATCGCGGGGCCGTCGGGCCTGGTCATCTTCGGCGTCACGGGCGATTTGTCCCGGAAGAAGCTCATGCCCGCCGTGTACGACCTCGCCAACCGGGGTCTGCTGCCGCCGGGCTTCTCACTGGTGGGCTTCGCCCGCCGCGAGTGGGAGCACGAGGACTTCGCACAGGAGGTCCACGACGCGGTCAAGGAGCACGCCCGCACGCCCTTCCGCGAGGAGGTCTGGCAGCAGCTCGTCCAGGGCATGCGCTTCGTGCAGGGCACCTTCGACGACGACGAGGCGTTCGAGCGGCTGCGCGGCACGATCGAGGAGCTCGACAAGGCGCAGGGCACGGGCGGCAACTTCGCCTTCTACCTCTCCGTGCCGCCGCGGTCCTTCCCCGTAGTCATCCAGCAGCTGAAGAAGCACGGGCTGGCCGACCAGAAGAACGGCTCCTGGCGACGCGCGGTCATCGAGAAGCCCTTCGGCCACGACCTCGCCTCGGCCGAGGAGCTCAACAAGGTCGTCCACGAGGTCTTCGGTTCGGACCAGGTCTTCCGCATCGACCACTACCTCGGCAAGGAGACCGTCCAGAACATCCTGGCGCTCCGCTTCGCCAACACCATGTTCGAGCCGATCTGGAACCGGTCCTTCGTGGACCACGTACAGATCACCATGGCCGAGGACATCGGCATCGGCGGCCGGGCCGGCTACTACGACGGCATCGGCGCCGCCCGTGACGTCATCCAGAACCACCTGCTCCAGCTCATGGCCCTCACCGCCATGGAGGAGCCCGCCTCCTTCGACGCCGACGCGCTGGCCGCCGAGAAGACCAAGGTGCTCGGCGCGGTGCGGCTGCCGAAGGACCTGGGCCGCGCCACCGTGCGCGGTCAGTACGCGGCCGGGTGGCAGGGCGGCGAGAAGGCCGTCGGCTATCTCGAAGAGGACGGTATCGACCCCAAGTCGAAGACCGACACCTACGCGGCCGTCAAGCTGGAGGTCGACAACCGCCGCTGGGCGGGCGTCCCCTTCTACCTGCGCACCGGCAAGCGCCTCGGGCGACGGGTCACCGAGATCGCGGTGGTCTTCCAGCGGGCCCCGCACTCTCCCTTCGACTCCACGGCCACCGAGGAGCTCGGCGCGAACGCGATCGTCATCCGCGTCCAGCCGGACGAGGGCATCACGGTCCGCTTCGGCTCCAAGGTCCCCGGCACCTCCATGGAGATCCGGGACGTGTCGATGGACTTCGCCTACGGCGAGTCCTTCACGGAGTCCTCGCCCGAGGCGTACGAGCGGCTCATCCTCGACGTGCTGCTGGGCGACTCGAACCTCTTCCCCCGCACGGAAGAGGTGGAGCTGTCCTGGAAGATCCTCGACCCGATCGAGCAGTACTGGGACAAGAACGGCAAGCCCGCGCAGTACCCGTCGGGCACCTGGGGGCCCGTCGAGGCCGACCAGATGCTCGAGCGAGACGGACGGAGCTGGCGCCGGCCATGAAGACGGACCTCACGGACACCACTGCCAGCAAGATCAACAAAGCGTTGGTGCAGGGCCGCCGCGCGATCGGCACACCCGCCGTCGGCATGGTGCTCACCCTCGTCGTCGTCACGGACGAGGAGAACGCCTACGACGCCCTGAAGGCGGCCAACGACGCGTCGCGCGAGCACCCCTCGCGCACGCTCGTGGTCATCAAGCGCGTCTCGCGCTCCCCCCGGGGCCGCACCCAGTCCCGCCTCGACGCCGAGGTGCGGCTGGGCGCGGACGCGGGCAGCGGCGAGACGGTGATCCTCCGGCTGTACGGCGAGGTCTCCGACCACGCCCAGTCCGTCGTGCTGCCGCTGCTGCTGCCGGACGCGCCGGTGGTGGTCTGGTGGTCGGTGGACGCTCCGCGCGACCCCGCGGGCGATCCGCTGGGCGCCCTGGGCCAGCGCCGGGTCACCGACAGCTACGCGGCCGAGAAGCCCATCAACGAGCTGCGGGGCCGCGCCGAGGGCTACGAGCCGGGTGACACCGACCTGGCGTGGGCCCGGATCACCCCGTGGCGCTCGATGCTGGCCGCCGCGCTCGACCAGGTCAGCTGCGAGATCGTGTCCGCGGAAGTGGCTGGCGAGGAGTCCAACCCGAGCGTCGAACTGCTCGCCATGTGGCTCGCCGACCGGCTCCATGTGCACGTCCGGCGCGCGGTCTCGGCCGGCCCCGGTCTGACCCAGGTCCGGATGGAGACCACCGGCGGCCCGATCACGCTGCACCGGTCCGACGGCGCGATGGCCACCCTGGCGCTGCCGGGCCAGCCGGACCGCGCGGTTGCGCTCAAGCGCCGCGAGACGTCCGAGCTGCTCGCGGAGGAGCTGCGCAGGCTCGACCCCGACGACACGTACGCGTCCGCGCTGCGGTTCGGCGTGGACCGGCTCGGCGGGCTCCAGTCGGCCGCGGAGCGGGTGGCGGAGCGGGCCGAGGCCGCCACCCAGCCCACGCCGTCCCTCCCGGTCCGTACGGTGCCGGAGCCGGCGGCGGGCGGCGACTCCGCGCCGGCTGCGTCGCCCGCCACCCCCTCGGGACAGGACGATGCCGACCGGCCTTCTCCGGCGCAGATGCCGCCGGTCAGGAAAGCGGACCCGCAGTGAGCACTCCCCAGCTGGTCGTGCACCACGACAAGGAACTGATGGCGCAGGCCGCCGCGGCCCGTCTCATCACGAAGATCGTGGACGCCCAGGCCTCCCGGGGCCAGGCGTCCGTGGTCCTCACGGGCGGCCGCAACGGCAACGGTCTGCTGGCCGCGCTGGCCGCCGCGCCCGCCCGCGACGCCGTCGACTGGGCCCGGCTCGACCTGTGGTGGGGCGACGAGCGCTTCGTGCCCGAGGGCGACCCGGAGCGCAACATCACGCAGGCCCGAGAGGCGCTGCTGGACTCCGTCCCCGTGGACGCGAAGCGCGTGCACGCCATGCCCGCGTCCGACGGTCCGTACGGCGCCGACGTGGAGGCGGCCGCGGCCGCCTACGCCGAGGAGCTGGCCCGCGCGGCAGGACCGGAGAACCATGGCGGCGTGCCCGCCTTCGACGTCCTGATGCTGGGCGTCGGCCCGGACACCCATGTGGCCTCGCTCTTCCCGGAGCTGCCGGCCGTGCGGGAGACCGAGCGGACGGTGGTCGGCGTCCGGGGCGCGCCCAAGCCCCCGCCGACCCGGATCACCCTCACCCTCCCGGCGATCCGGGCGGCCCGTGAGGTGTGGCTGCTCGCGGCCGGCGAGGACAAGGCACAGGCTGCGGCGATCGCCCTGTCCGGCGCGGGCGAGATCCAGGCCCCGGCGGCGGGCGCCCGGGGCAGGTCCCGCACCCTGTGGCTCCTGGACACGGCGGCGGCCTCACAGCTTCCGAGGTCGCTGTACCCTCCGGCGTCCGCCTGACCCGGTCAACCGCTCCACAGAACCCGTACGGTCAACCACCGTACGGGTTCTGCCCGTTGTGGGGCCGGTAGGAACCGTACGGCTGCTGCGGCGACGGGGCGTACGGTGAGGGCGCGCCCTGCCGATAGGGGTTGCCCTGGGGGTACGGCTGTCCGGGGACCGGTGCGTGCGGCTGTACCGGGGCCGGTGCGTACGGCTGTCCGGGGACCGGTGCGTGCGGCTGTACCGGGGCCGGTGCGTACGGCTGTCCAGGGGCCGGTGCGTACGGCTGTCCGGGGACCGGTGCGTACAGCTGCCCGTACGGGTTCCCCTGGGGCGGGACCTGGGGCGCCGCCCCCGCGGGTGTCGGCGGCAGGGTGGCCGGGTGGGCCCCGAGCCGGATGCCGTACCGCCGCTTGAGGCGGCGCATCTCCAGCAGCGCGAGCCCCGTGACCGTCACCGGTGCGCCCAGGATGAAGACGACGCCCATCGTGAGGTTCAGTCCGTGCAGATCGCCGGTGACCAGGTCGGAGACGGCCATCAGCCAGGTCGTCACCGTGGCGAGCAGCGGCGGCAGGCAGCGGTGCACCGCGGCGGAGCCGAAGAAGTTCCCCGACAGCCGGACGGCGCCGGCCATCACGAAGACGGCCATCCAGAGGCCCACCAGGGTGAGCAGCATCTTCGGCACCAGCCCGAACATCTCGCTCGACCGGAAGATCCCCACGGTCGTGAGAAGACAGCCGACGAAGAGCAGCAGCAGTTTGAGGGAGTCGACGAGCGGCGTCCTCAACTGGCGGACGGTGCCGGTGCGCCGCCAGATGAAGAGCATGACGCCGACCGTGAGAGGGGTGAGGAAGAACAGGACGGCGGAGGCGATCGCCGTGTTCTCCAGCATCTCCTCGAAGGCGAAACCGCCCTGGACGAAGGTGTAGACCCCGACGGCAGCGACCGCCCCGGCGATGACCCTGCCGCGCTTGAGCCGTTCCACCGTCGGATCGACCGCTTCCGGTATCCACGCCGGATGGAACACCGCCGAAGCCACCCGATAGGGCTTCAGGAAGGAGCGGACGGTCAGCGAGCCGTCGGTCCAACTCCTGCGCGTACTGGTCACGTTGCTCTCCCCCCGAGAGATCGGCCTCATGATCGCCGGGGAGTCTACGGGAAGCGGACGGCCATGTGCCGCCCGCTTCCCGCTTCCCGCCTCTCCCGTGCGGTGACCGCTACCGGCCGCGCAACTCCCGGTACTTGGCGACCAGGGCCTTGGTGGACGCGTCCAGGCCGGGGACCTCGGCGCCCTCGGTGAGGGCGGGCTCGACGCGCTTGGCGAGCACCTTGCCGAGCTCCACGCCCCACTGGTCGAAGGAGTCGATGTTCCACACCGCGCCCTGCACGAACACCTTGTGCTCGTAGAGCGCGACGAGCTGGCCGAGGACCGAGGGGGTCAGCTCACGCGCGAGGATCGTGGTCGTGGGGTGGTCGCCCTTGAACGTCTTGTGCGGCACCAGTTCCTCCGGCACACCCTCCGCACGCACCTCGTCCGGCGTCTTGCCGAAGGCCAGTGCCTGCGTCTGGGCGAAGAAGTTCGCCATCAGCAGGTCGTGCTGCGCCCTGAGCTCCTCGCTCAGCTCGGCGGCCGGCTCGGCGAAGCCGATGAAGTCCGCCGGGATGAGCTTCGTACCCTGGTGGATCAACTGGTAATAGGCGTGCTGCCCGTTGGTGCCCGGCGTGCCCCAGACGATCGGGCCGGTCTGCCAGTCCACCTCCCTGCCGTCCCGGTCGACGGACTTGCCGTTGGACTCCATGTCCAGCTGCTGGAGATAGGCGGCGAACTTGGACAGGTAGTGGCTGTAGGGCAGCACGGCGTGCGACTGGGCGTCGTGGAAGTTGCCGTACCAGATCCCCAACAGCCCCAGCAGCAGCGGCACGTTGGACTCGGCGGGCGCGGTCCTGAAGTGCTCGTCGACGAGGTGGAAGCCGTCGAGCATCTCCCGGAAGCGGTCCGGGCCGATGGCGATCATCAGCGACAGGCCGATCGCCGAGTCGAAGGAGTAGCGGCCGCCGACCCAGTCCCAGAACTCGAACATGTTGGCCGTGTCGATGCCGAAGCCGGCCACCTTCTCGGCGTTCGTCGACAGGGCGACGAAGTGCTTGGCGACGGCCGTCTCTCCCCCGCCGAGCGCGTCCAGCAGCCAGCTGCGGGCCGAGGTGGCGTTGGTGATCGTCTCGATGGTGGTGAAGGTCTTCGACGCGATGACGAACAGCGTCTCGGCCGGGTCCAGGTCGCGGGTGGCCTCGTGCAGGTCGGCGCCGTCCACGTTGGACACGAAGCGGACCGTGAGGTCGCGGTCGGTGTAGCCGCGCAGCACCTCGTAGGCCATCGCCGGACCGAGGTCGGAGCCGCCGATGCCGATGTTCACCACGTTGCGGATCCGCCGGCCGGTGTGGCCGGTCCAGGCGCCGGAGCGGACCCGGTCGGCGAAGTCGGCCATCCTGTCGAGGACGGCGTGCACCCCCGGGACGACGTTCTCCCCGTCGACCTCGATCACCGCGTCGCGCGGGGCGCGCAGGGCGGGGTGCAGGACGGCACGGTCCTCGGTGGTGTTGATCTTCTCGCCGCGGAACAGGGCGTCCCTGAGGCCGAAGACGTCGGTCGCGGCGGCCAGTTCGCGCAGGAGCCGCAGTGTCTCGTCGGTGACCAGGTGCTTGGAGTAGTCGATGTGCAGGTCACCGACCTGCAGCGTGTATCCGGCACCGCGCCCGGGGTCGGCGGCGAACAGCTCCCGTAGCCGCACCTCGCCGAGTTCCTCGCGGTGTTCGGCCAGAGCGGTCCACTCGGGCGTCCGGTTGAGCCTCGTACGGCCGTCTGCGTTCATGTCGGACTTCAGCCCTCTTTCCTCATCTGTCCGTGCTGCGCACGTCTTGCCCGCCGGTTCCAACCTAGTTGATCAGCGCGTCACACGAGCGGACGGGCCACGGTCGTACGGGGCAACAACAGGTACGTCCGCGTTGCCCACGGGTATCAACGCGGGGCCGGGGAGAGTGCGCGGGAACAGGGCCATGGAGACGTTCCCGAGGAGCGCCTGAAGGCCTGAGGGGTGGTCAGCAGGAAGGCGAGGGCGAGCGAAGAGGGGGCCGCCGGCGTGGCCGGGGGCATGGCTCGGGAGGCATGGCCCGGGCGCGGGCGGCGACGAGTGGACGCCGTACGGTGTCCACGGCCGACGGGCGGACAGCCGCCCGTACGTGAAACGGGTCCGGCCAGGCGCCCTCGGGCACCCGGCCGGTCTCGGTTGCTAGATCTCGCCCCGCAGTTTGGCGAGCGCCTCGGCGAGGATCGCCTCGCCGTCCGCGTCGCTGCGCCGCTCCCGCACATAGGCGAGGTGCGTCTTGTAGGGCTCGGTGCGCGGTGGGTCCGGGGGGTTGTCCCGGTCCTGTCCGGCGGGAAAGCCGCAGCGCGGGCAGTCCCAGGTCTCGGGAACCTGCGCGTCGCTGGCGAAGCTGGGCACCGTCTCGTGTCCGTTGGAGCACCAGAAGGAGATGCGCAGACGCGGCGCGGACTCGCCCCGCTCGGCCTCGCCCATCGGCCCCGCCCCGACCCGGCTTCCTCGGATCGCGTTGCCACTTGCCACGGTCGTAACTCCCTGCGTGATGGTGCCGCAAAGCGAGTCGGCGTTTCGCTTCGCTGCGAGCGCCTCAGTCTACGTAAGGCCCAACGCGCGTCCAGTGCTTGGAGTTACAGCTTCCACACCTAGACGCAAGCCCCATGATAGGCCGCGCTCAGCTGCGCGTACCGAACATGGGGCCTTACGTACCGGAATGTGCGTGCCTGTGCGAAGCTGATCAGCTGTTCGTCTTCATCACGATGCCGAGAACGATGATGCAGGCGAACCACAGCAGACCGATCACGACGGTGATGCGGTCCAGGTTGCGCTCGGCGACCGAGGAGCCGCCGACGGACGACTGCATACCGCCGCCGAACATGTCGGAGAGGCCGCCGCCCTTCCCCTTGTGCATCAGCACCAGCAGCATCAGCAGCAGGCTGAAGACGATCAGGGCGATCGAGAACCCCAAAACCACGGCTGGACCAACTTCCTCGGATTCGGATAACGACTCGGACGAACGACGGGGGCATAGCGACAACCGCTATGCCCCCGCAAGGGTACGACGGATCGCCGCTACCGCATACTCACAGTTCGGATCACTGATCGCGGAAGCGCACGATCTTGACGAACTCTTCGGCGTCCAGTGAGGCACCGCCGACCAGCGCGCCGTCGATGTCGGCCTGCGCCATGATCTCGGCGACGTTGCCGGACTTCACGGAGCCGCCGTACTGGATGCGGACCTTGTCGGCCAGCTCCTGGGTGTAGAGCTCGGCGATCTTGCCACGGATGGCGGCGCAGACCTCCTGCGCGTCCTCGGCACCGCAGACCTTGCCGGTGCCGATGGCCCACACGGGCTCGTAGGCGATCACGATCGTCTCGGCCTGCTCGGCCGGGAGATCCTTGAGGCCGCCCTCGACCTGGGTGAGGGTGTGCGAGACGTGGTTGCCCGCCTCGCGGACGTCCAGCTCCTCACCGACGCACAGGATCGGGGTCAGACCGTGCTTGTAGGCGGCCTTGACCTTGGCGTTCACGAGCTCGTCGGTCTCGTTGTGGTACTGGCGGCGCTCGGAGTGGCCGATCGCCACGAACGTGCACTTCAGCTTGGCGAGCATGGCGCCGGAGATCTCGCCGGTGTAGGCGCCGGAATCCTGCGCCGAGATGTCCTGGGCACCGTACTTGATCTTGAGCTTGTCGCCGTCGACCAGCGTCTGCACGGAGCGCAGGTCGGTGAAGGGCGGCAGGACGGCGACCTCGACGGCCTCGTAGTCCTTGTCGGCCAGGGCGAAGGCGAGCTTCTGGACGTGGGCGATGGCCTCGAGGTGGTTGAGGTTCATCTTCCAGTTGCCCGCCATCAGCGGCGTGCGAGTGGTCATGCGGGTCAGCCCTCCAGTGCGGCGAGGCCGGGGAGCGTCTTGCCCTCGAGGTATTCGAGGGAGGCGCCGCCACCGGTCGAGATGTGGCCGAATGCGTTCTCGTCGAAGCCCAGGAGGCGGACGGCCGCGGCGGAGTCGCCGCCGCCGACGACCGTGAAGGCCGGGGAGTCGATGAGGGCCTGGGCGACCGCCTTGGTGCCCTCGGCGTAGTCGGGGTGCTCGAAGACGCCCATGGGGCCGTTCCAGAAGACGGTGCCGGCGTCGGCGAGCTTCGATGCGTAGAGCTTGCGGGTCTCGGGACCGATGTCCAGGCCCAGCTCGTCGGCGGGGATGGCGTCCGCGGCGACGGTGTGGGGGTTCCCCGGCGCCTTGGTCTTCAGGTCCGGGAACTCGGTGGAGGTCAGCACGTCGACGGGGAGGACCAGCTCGACGCCGTTCTTCTCCGCCCGTTCGATGTACTCCTGGACGACCGGGAGCTGGTCCTCCTGGAGGAGGGAGGTACCGACCTCGTACCCCTTGGCCTTCAGGAAGGTGAACAGCATGCCGCCGCCGATGAGGAGGCGGTCCGCCTTGCCCAGCAGCTGGTCGATGACGGCGAGTTTGTCGGAGACCTTGGAACCGCCGAGGGCCACGACGTAGGGCCGCTTGACGTCCTCGGTGAGCTTCTTCAGGACGCCGACCTCGGTGGCGATGAGGTAGCCGGCGGCGTGCGGCAGGCGGGCCGGGAGGTCGAAGACCGAGGCGTGTCCCCGGTGCACCGCGCCGAAGCCGTCGCCCACGTACAGGTCGGCGAGTTCGGCGAGCCGGTCGGCGAAGGCGCCGCGCTCGGCGTCGTCCTTGCTGGTCTCGCCCGCGTTGAAGCGCAGGTTCTCCAGGACGGCGACCTGCCCGTCGGCGAGGCCCGCTACCGTGGCGGCGGCGGACTCGCCCACCGTGTCGGTCGCGAAGGCCACGGCGGAGCCGAGGAGTTCGCCCAGCCGGTCAGCGGCGGGGGCGAGCGAGAAGGCGGGGTCCGGCGCGCCCTTGGGACGGCCCAGGTGCGAGGCGACGACCACCTTGGCGCCCGCGTCCGCGAGGGCCTTGACGGTGGGCAGGACGGCGCGGATACGGCCGTCGTCGGTGATGGTGCCGCTGTCGAGCGGCACGTTGAGGTCGGCGCGGACGAAGACCCGCTTGCCTGCGACGCCTTCGGCGAGAAGTTCGTCGATCGTCTTCATTACGGGGGCTCCTGAGAAGGGCTCGTGGTGCTCGTGATCGCTCGTGATCGCCGGCGACCGTGAGGAAGGCTGATCCGTACGTGCGTCAGGGCTCGGGCGGCGCGTCCCTGCGCTGCCCGAGCCCTGCGCTCACATCGAGGTGCCCGCTCTGTCGGTCAGAGCTGGTCGCCGACGAAGACCGTCAGGTCGACGAGGCGGTTGGAGTAGCCCCACTCGTTGTCGTACCAGCCGAGGATCTTCACCGAGTTGCCCTCCTGGACCATGGTCAGGGAGGAGTCGAAGGTGCAGGAGGACGGGTCGCCGACGATGTCCGAGGAGACGATCGGGTCCTCGGTGTACGTCAGGTAGCCCTTGAGGTCGCCGTCGTCGGCGGCCTTCTTGAACGCGGCGTTGACCTCGTCCTTGGTGACCTCGCGCTGGAGGGTCACGACCAGGTCGGTGGCCGAGCCGGTCGGGACCGGCACGCGCATGGCGATGCCGTCGAGCTTGCCCTTGAGCTGCGGGAGGACCAGCGCGGTGGCCTTGGCGGCACCCGTGGTGGTCGGGATGATGTTCTCGGCGGCGGCGCGGGCGCGACGCAGGTCCGAGTGCGGGAAGTCCAGGATGCGCTGGTCGTTGGTGTACGCGTGGACCGTCGTCATCAGACCCTTGACGATGCCGAAGTTCTCGTCGAGGACCTTGGCCATCGGCGCCACACAGTTGGTGGTGCAGGAGGCGTTGGAGATGACGTGGTGGTTGGCCGCGTCGTACTTGTCCTGGTTGACGCCCATCACGATGGTGATGTCCTCGTCCTTGGCCGGAGCCGAGATCAGGACCTTCTTGGCGCCGCCGGCGATGTGCTTCTCGGCGTCGGCCTTCTTGGTGAAGATGCCGGTCGACTCGATCACGATGTCGACGCCCAGGTCGCCCCAGGGGATGTCCGCCGGGTTGCGCTCGGACAGCACCTTGATGGTGTGACCGTCGACGGTGATCGTGTCGGCGGTGTGCGACACCTCGGCCTTGAGGCGGCCCAGGATGGTGTCGTACTTGAGCAGATGTGCGGTGGTCGCGGTGTCACCCAGGTCGTTGACAGCCACGATCTCGATGTCAGCACCCTGCTCCAGCAGCGCGCGGAAGTAGTTACGACCGATGCGGCCAAAGCCGTTGATGCCTACGCGGATCGTCACGAACCGATCTCCTCGTTGGTACGCCGGCTATGCGGTGCCGGCGAGCTGTATTTGGGATGTCCCCGACCACCACCGACCCTACCTCTCCGAGGCCGCCGGAGTGACATCGACTCCGCCCATACACGGCAGGGCGGTCCGTACCCGCCAGTAGGGGTACGGACCGCCCAGGCCGGAAGACCCGATCACTCGATTCGATTACGAACTGTCACTGGGAGTTGACCGCCGCGTTTCAGCTCTCAAGTGAGTTGAGTGCCTTTCCGATGAGCGTCCTGCGGTCGGCCGCCGAGGTGACGTGCTCCAGGCCGAAGCCCAGCAGCACGGTGTCGTCGGTGGTGACCGCTCCGTAGGTCTGGAACAGGGCGCCGGTGCGCGCCCAGTCCTTAAGGACGGCCGGGCTGCCCGGGGGCGGCCCCGTGACCCGCCAGGCCCCGAGTGACGTCTCGAAGCCCTCCGTCTCGGTGGCGGTGCCGCCGACGACCAGCGAGGCGTCGTCCGCGAGGACTCCGTGGCCGCCGCTGCCGGGGTCGGTGACGTAGGCGATCGAGATCTCGACGTTCTTGCCCGCGTAGCCGCTGAGGTCGAAGTTCAGCTGCTGCCAGCCGCTGGAGGCGCCGGTGAGGGCGTTCCAGGAGCCGGTGGTGCCGCTCGCGGCGCAGTCGCCGGAACCGGGGGTGAGGTAGTGCTTCAGCCAGGGGTGCTCGCCGACGTAGAACCCGGCGCCGCACTCCGCGGGTACGGCGGTGCTGGTGGCGCCGCCCGCCTCGGGGAGCGTCGTCCAGTCGTCGGCGCCGACCGTGTGGATCTCGACGACGGCGTTGTCGTAGCCGGGCTCGGTGTCCCACAGCAGCCGGGTGCGCAGAGCCGGCTTGCTCGCCGCGGCGACACCGCTGAGGTCGATGGTGCGGGTGAGGCGCTTGTAGCCGTCGTCGGTGTGCACGGCGGCGGCCATGTACGAGCCCGTGTACGGACCGTACGGGTTGACCGTCCCGGCGAACTGGCCGGCACCGGCGCCGGCGAACTGCGGGTACGCGGCGGCCGGCAGTTCGTCCGAGGTGACGCCGTAGGTGCCCGCCCGGTCGAGCGGGTTGCCGGTCGCCGGGCCGAGGGTTGCGCCGGCGCCGCCGAGCCTGCCGGAGCCGGTGAAGCCGGTGGCGCCGGGGGTCGACGTACGGGAGTAGGCGCCCAGGTAGTACTGGCTGAAGTCGTTCGAGGGGGTGCCGTCGGCGAGGGCGACGCTGCCGCCGGCCAGCTCGCCCGCCTCGATCAGCTTGCCGCCCTCGTTGAGGAAGGCGCGCAGTTCGAGCTGGGTCGGGTTGCCGGGGACACTCGCGCCCGTGTAGTGGACGACCGTGCCGAAGTGGCTCAGCACGCCGAGCGCGTCGGGCGCGCCCTGGGTGGCGACGTCCCAGACGAGCGCCTTGCGGCCGTTGGCCTTCAGCGCGTCGACGTAGGTCTGCGCCTGTGTGGCGGCCGTGCCTTCCTCGGCCACGACCAGGGTGTCGGCCTTGGGGCGGTCGGCGATCGTGTAGGTGAAGTGCGCGCTGGAGACCTTCTTGCCCTTCTTGGTCTCGCCCGTGAACCACACCTCGACCTTGTCGCCCGGCTTGCCCTCCTTCACCTTGGCCCGGTACTCGTCGAAGTAGAGGTTGTCCGCACCGCCGTAGGTCTCGCCGCCCTTCCAGGCCTTGAGTTCCTGGTCCCGCGTACGGCCGCCGTTGACGCGGTACTTGAGCTCCTTGTCGCGGATCGCCTTGCGTACGACGACGGAGATCTTCTGGTCCTTGCCGCGCGAGTACGACGTGGTGAACGGCGCCGGGGTGAAGTCGGCGGCGCTCAGGCCGACCGAGGACGACGGCGTGTCGGGGTGCGCGACGCTCTCGGCGACGGAGAGCGCGAACGGGACGTTCTTGGCGAACTCGTCCTGGATCAGCTTCTCGTCGTCCGGGAAGTTGAAGACCGACTGGCAGTCGGAGGCGTTCCACCGGTCGTTCGGGTCGATGCCCGACGCGGTCTGGCAGGTCGACATCTCGGGGGTGAACATCCCCATGCCGTTGACGTTCGCCGCGTGCCCGTCGGCCTCGCCGTTGGTGGTGTACAGCTCCGAGGAGACCTGTGGGTGGTAACCCGGGACCGCGGAGTTGCCGGGGGTGCCGGCGAGCGCCTTGTAGGCGACGTCGTCCGGGGTGTCGGTCGCGACCTGCCAGCCGACGCCGTAGAGGAGCAGCTCGGCGGCGGAGTGGTAGTTGATGCCGTAGGTGAAGCCGATCCGCTTCTCGAAGGCGTCGAGCGCCTTGGTCTCGGGCTCGGAGCCGGGGCTCGCGCCGCGGTAGGTCTCGCTGGTGGGGTTGGGGGACGAACCCTCGTTGTCGTAGCCCCACTTGTAGGCGAAGTTGCGGTTGAGGTCGACGCCGTCACCGGTGGAGATCACGCCGTCGCCGTTGACGTCCCGCAGGTTCTTGCGCCACAGGCGGTTGGCGGCGTTCTCGAAGGTGTAGTCGTAGCCGTCGGGGTTGGCCGACAGGACGAACCACAGCTCGCTGGAATCGACGATCTTCTTGACGCGCTGGTCGGTCTTGTAGTGGTCCAGGTAGTAGTGCATCAGCCGCCGGGTCATCTCCGGGGTGATCCACTCACGCGCGTGCTGGTTGGACATGTACAGCACCGAGGGCTTGGAGCCGTCCGTGGACTTCTTCGCGTCCCTGGTCAGTTTGAGCGCGAGGATGTCCTGGCCGCCGACGGTCTTGCCGAGCGAGACGACCTTGGTGAGGCCCGGGTTCTCCTGGCCGGTGCGGAGGATCTCCTCCTTGAGGCCGCCGCTGCCGCTGTAGGGGCGGAACACCCCGTCGGAGGCCGCGTCGAGGCGGTTCTCCGCCTTGGCCGAAAGGGTGTGCTCGGTGAGTTCGACGCCCTGCTTCCCGAGCTTCTTCGCCTGCTTGTCGGTGAGGTAGACCTCGACCGTGGCGGTGCCCTTGCGGGGCACCTGCTCACTGAGTTCCTGACCGTCCTGGCCGGTCGCCAGCAGCAGGGGTACCTGCTGCTGCGTGACGTCGGCGCGGAAGACCTTGACCTCGTCCGCATCGGGCTTCGGTGTGTTGCCGGGCTGTGCCTGGGCGACGGGTGCGAGTGCCGCTCCACCGAGCAGCAGCGCGCCGACAGCGAGGATCGATCTCGCTCTTCGTCTCATGAACCCCCCTAGCCTGAGTCCGCCCCAGCAGCGAACCCTGCCAGGCTCATGACAGTTCATGATCCAGTCAAGAGCGCCACAAAGCCACGAAAACGCCGGTGGCGTCGCCCGTTCGGACGACGCCACCGGCGTTCTGAAGGGCCGTCAGCCGACCAGGTTGTCGGCGAGCTCGTCGCTGAGGTTGGCGTCCGTGCCCGGGATGCCGAGGTCGGAGGCGCGCTTGTCGGCCATCGCCAGCAGCCGGCGGATCCGCCCGGCGACCGCGTCCTTCGTCAGCGGCGGGTCGGCGAGCGCGCCCAGCTCCTCCAGGGAGGCCTGCTTGTGGTCCATGCGGAGCCGGCCGGCCGCCGCGAGATGCTCGGGAACCTCGTCGGCGAGGATCTCCAGGGCGCGCTGGACACGGGCCCCGGCGGCGACGGCCGCGCGCGCCGAGCGGCGCAGGTTGGCGTCGTCGAAGTTCGCGAGCCGGTTCGCCGTGGCGCGCACCTCGCGGCGCATCCGGCGCTCCTCCCAGGCCAGCACCGAATCGTGTGCGCCCAGCCGGGTGAGCAGCGCGCCGATCGCGTCGCCGTCACGGACCACGACCCGGTCGACCCCGCGCACCTCGCGGGCCTTCGCGGCGATGGACAGCCTGCGGGCGGCGCCGACCAGCGCGAGCGCGGCCTCCGGGCCCGGGCAGGTCACCTCGAGGGAGGACGAGCGGCCCGGCTCGGTGAGCGAGCCGTGCGCGAGGAAGGCCCCGCGCCAGGCCGCCTCCGCGTCGCAGGTCGCGCCTGAGACCACCTGCGGTGGCAGACCCCGGATCGGGCGGCCGCGGCCGTCGACGAGTCCCGTCTGCCGGGCCAGCTGGTCACCGCCGGCGACCACCCGCACGACATAGCGCGAGCCGCGGCGCAGACCGCCCGGCGCCATCACGATCAGCTCCGAGCTGTGCCCGAAGATCTCCAGGATGTCCCGCTTGAGCCTGCGGGCCGCCATCGCGGTGTCCAGCTCCGCCTCGATCACGATGCGCCCGCTCACCAGGTGGAGGCCGCCGGCGAACCGCAGAATCGCGGAGACCTCCGCCTTTCTGCAGCAGGTCCGGGTGACGGGAAGCCGGGAGATCTCATCCTTCACCGCTGCCGTCATCGCCATGGGCCGATCCTTCCATGCATCCGAAAAATACGGTCGTACGCGGCGGCCAACAGCTCCGGGTCGTGCCTCGGGGTTCCGTCGGGCCGGGCCACCGGCGCCAGCTCGACCGCGGCGCCGAACCTTTTGGCGGCGTCGGTCAGCGAGTCGCGGTCGGGCACGGCGGCCACGTCGGCCAGCACCACGTCCAGGGCGAGTTTAGGGGCGTGTCGCCCCAAAACCTCCAAATGACGCTGCGGGGAGAAGCCGTCGGTTTCTCCGGGCTGCGGGGCGAGGTTCAGGGAGAGCACACGGCGCGCCTTCGTCTCCACGAGGGCGTCCAGCAGATCGGGCACCAGCAGGTGCGGCATGACCGAGGAGAACCAGGAGCCGGGTCCGATCACCACCCAGTCGGCGTCCAGGACGGCGGCGACCGCCTCCGGGACGGCCGGCGGGTCGTGCGGCACCAGGTGCACGGACTGCACCTCGCCGGGCGTCAACGCCACGGTCGCCTGTCCCCGTACGGTGTCGACGTCGTCCGGCCGCTCCGGATCGTGCCCCTTGACCAGCGCCTGGAGCTCCAGCGGTACGGCGGACATGGGCAGCACCCGCCCCTGCGCGCCCAGCAGCCTGCCGACCAGGTCCAGCGCCTGCACGTGGTCGCCCAGCTGCTCCCACAGGGCGACGATCAGCAGGTTGCCCACCGCGTGGCCGTTGATCTCGCCCTGCGACTGGAAACGGTGCTGGATGACCCGCGCCCAGGTCTGCCCCCAGTCGTCGTCACCGCACAGCGCGGCCAGCGCCTTGCGCAGGTCGCCGGGCGGCAGCACACCCAGCTCCTCGCGCAGACGTCCGCTGGAACCACCGTCGTCGGCCACCGTGACGACGCCGGTGAGGTCGCCGGTGATCCGGCGCAGCGCGGTGAGCGAGGCCGACAGTCCCATGCCGCCGCCGAGGGCGACGACCTTGGGCTGGGTGCCGCGGCGGCGCGGTTTGCCGCCGCGGGCCTCGACCGGCCGGCTCACGCGCCCGTCGGGGGCGGCCCTGCGCAGCCGGCCGAGCCGTGGAGAACGTCCTGTCATTCCCGTCCCATGTCCCGGTGCACGACCACCGTCTCCACGCCCTCGGCCGCGAGTCGCGCGGCGAGCTTCTCCGACATGGCCACCGAGCGGTGCTTGCCGCCGGTACAGCCGACCGCGATGGTCACATAGCGCTTGCCCTCGCGGCGGTAGCCCGCGGCAACCAGCTGGAGGAGCTCGGCGTACCGGTCGAGGAACTCCTTGGCGCCGGGCTGGTTGAGGACGTACGCCGAGACCTCCTCGTTGAGGCCGGTGTAGGGGCGCAGCTCGGGGACCCAGTGCGGATTGGGCAGGAAGCGCATGTCCACGACGAGGTCGGCGTCGACCGGCAGACCGTACTTGAAGCCGAAGGACATGACGGTGGCCCGCAGCTCGGGCTCCTCGTCACCGGCGAACTGGGCGTCCATCTTGGCGCGCAGTTCGTGCACGTTGAGGCTGGAGGTGTCGATCACCAGGTCGGCGTCGCCGCGCAGCTCACGCAGCAGCTCGCGCTCGGCGTCGATGCCGTCGACGATGCGGCCGTCGCCCTGGAGCGGGTGTGGGCGGCGCACGGACTCGAAGCGGCGGACCAGGGCGTCGTCGGAGGACTCCAGGAAGACGATCCGGCGGGTGACGCCCTTCGTCTCGAGGTCCGCGAGGGACTCGCGGAGGTTGTCGAAGAAGCGCCGGCCGCGGACGTCGACGACGACCGCGATCCGCGCCACGTTGCCCTGGGAGCGGGCGCCCAGCTCCACCATGGTGGGGATCAGGGCGGGCGGGAGGTTGTCGACGACGAACCAGCCGAGGTCCTCCAGACACTTGGCTGCCGTCGAGCGGCCGGCCCCGGACATGCCGGAGATGATCACCAGCTCGGGGATGGCCGCCTCGGGGATCCCGGGCGGCGTGACGTCCGTACTCACCTGTGCTCCGTCTTCCTGCCGTACTTCTTGCTGAGGGCTGTCGGGGACCGCGGGGTGCGCGGGGGAATCCTCGCCGGGTTCCCTGGGTCCCTGCTGGGGCGCGCCTGTGGGCACCGTAGTGGGCGTCTGTTCCTGCTCTGCCGCGGGGTGTGCGTCGTGCTCGGTCATGTCTCCTGCCCCCGTCGTTCTTCCGGAGCGCCCGTCGTCACGGGGTCTCCGGGGAAACCCGCTGTCGTATCGGGTTCCTCATCATCAATGATCTCTCCGGTCGCCGTGTTCACGGCGGGGGCGGGCGCTGCCGCCCGGGCCAGGGCCACGGCGATGGTCTCGGCCGTCTTGCGGCCTATGCCGGGGACCTCGCAGATCTGGTCGATCGTCGCGGCGCGCAGCCTCTTCACCGAGCCGAAGTGCTTGATCAGTGCCTGCTTGCGGGTCTCGCCGAGGCCGGGCACCTCGTCCAGGGGCCCGGCGCGGAAGCGCTTGGCCCGCTTGGTGCGCTGGTAGGTGATCGCGAAGCGGTGGGCCTCGTCGCGAACGCGCTGGAGCAGATAGAGGCCTTCGCTGCTGCGGGGCAGGACGACCGGGTCGTCGTCGTCCGGCACCCAGACCTCCTCCAGGCGCTTGGCGAGGCCGCAGACGGCGATGTCGTCGATGCCGAGCTCGTCCAGCGCCCGTTTGGCCGCCGCGACCTGCGGCTGACCGCCGTCGACGACGACGAGCTGGGGCGGGTAGGCGAAGCGCTTGGGGCGGCCGTCGTCGTCCTTGAGGCTGCTGGTGAGGGGCGCCTCGGTGCCGTCGACGAGGGCCGTCCCGGTGCCGTCGGCCAGGGCAGTCCCGGTGCCGTCGGCGAGGGTGTCGGCGCCGTCGGTCCACTCCCCCGTCCGCTCCTTCTCGGCGATGTACCGCCTGAAGCGGCGGGTGATCACCTCGTGCATGGAGCGGACGTCGTCCTGGCCCTCGAAGCCCTTGATCTGGAAGCGGCGGTACTCGCTCTTGCGCTGGAGCCCGTCCTCGAAGACGACCATGGAGGCCACGACGTCGTCGCCCTGAAGGTGCGAGATGTCGTAGCACTCGATCCGCAGCGGCGCGCTGTCCAGGTCGAGGGCGTCGGCGATCTCCTCCAGGGCACGCGAGCGCGTGGTCAGATCGGAGGCGCGCTTGGTCTTGTGCAGGACGAGCGCCTGCTGCGCGTTGCGTGCGACGGTCGACATCAGGTCCTTCTTGTCGCCCCGCTGCGGGATGCGCAGAGACACGTTGGACCCGCGGCGCTGGGTGAGCCACTCCTGGACGGGTTCGACGGGCTCGGGCAGGGCTGGGACCAGGACCTCCTTGGGCACGGAGTCGCCCCGCTCCTCGCCGTACAGCTGCTGGAGGGCGTGCTCGACGAGGGCGCCCGTCGTGACGTCCTCCACCTTGTCGGTCACCCAGCCGCGCTGACCGCGTACGCGTCCGCCGCGGACGTGGAAGATCTGGACGGCCGCCTCCAGCTCGTCCTCGGCGACCGCGATCAGGTCGGCGTCGGTCGCGTCGGCGAGCACGACCGCGTTCTTCTCCATGGCCTTCTTGAGCGCCTCGATGTCGTCGCGCAGGCGGGCGGCCCGCTCGTACTCCATCTCCTCGGCCGCTTCCATCATCTGCTTCTCCAGGCGGCGGAGGTAGGTGCCGGTACGGCCGGCCATGAAGTCGCAGAAGTCCTCGGAGAGTTCGCCGTGCTCCTGGGCGGAGACCCGGCCGACGCACGGCGCCGAGCACTTGCCGATGTAGCCGAGCAGACAGGGCCGGCCGGTGCGGGCGGCGTTCTTGAAGACGCCGGCGGAGCAGGTGCGCACGGGGAAGACCCGCAGGAGCAGGTCGACCGTGTCCCGGATCGCCCACGCGTGCGCGTACGGCCCGAAATACCTGACGCCCTTCTTCTTGTGGCCGCGCATCACCTGGACGCGCGGGTACTCCTCGTTCATGGTCACCGCGAGGTACGGGTAGCTCTTGTCGTCGCGGTACTTGACGTTGAACCGGGGGTCGTACTCCTTGATCCAGGAGTACTCCAGCTGGAGCGCCTCGACCTCCGTGGACACCACCGTCCACTCCACCGACGCGGCCGTGGTGACCATCGTGCGGGTGCGCGGGTGAAGGCCGGCCAGATCCTGGAAGTAGTTCGCCAGGCGCTGACGCAGGCTCTTCGCCTTTCCGACGTAGATCACCCGGCGGTGCTCGTCGCGGAACCGGTACACCCCGGGAGAGTCCGGGATCTGTCCCGGCTTGGGGCGGTAGCTGGAGGGGTCGGCCATGTCTCACACCCTACTGGCGCGGGGTGACACTCCGGTGGGCTGTGGACAACGGCCGGGTGTCCGCAGGGGCTGTGGACAAGCGGGCAGCACCGACGGGCACCGCAGGCACCGACTCGGCCACACGCACGTGCCACTCGGGCATCAGGTGTTGTCGGGACTTGGTCAACACGCTTCAATGCGGGGGAACTCGGGCCCTGAGGGCGCCCTACGGATGTGAAGGGGCTCCGGCGGCACCGGCCGGGCCCCGATCACCCACACGAACGGTCCGACCAGCCGTCGTGAGCATTCACAGAGAGGCCCCTGCATGCCGCACGCCACACAGCACGCGGACGCCGCCGTCGACGCCGCCTCCGCGGAACTGGACACGGCCCTGCGCGGCGGTCCTTTCCACGTCGCGCTGCGGGCCGCGATCGCCGCCCGTGGCCTGCCCCTGCAACGCGTCCAGCACCATCTGTCGCGCTACGGGGTGAAGGTGGGCGTGACGAGCCTGAGTTACTGGCAGCAGGGCGCCCGGCGGCCGCAGCGTCCCGAGTCGCTGCGTGCCGTACGCGCGCTGGAGGAGATCCTGCAGCTGCCGGACGAGTCCCTGATCCGGCTGCTCGCGGAGCCCGGCGGCGGGGCCGGCCCCACGGTGACCGGGCCGTCGGCGGGCCGCTCCTACCGCTCGCTCCTGGCAGCCTCCGGCATCCTCGAACAACTGCTCGGCGAACTGGAGTGCCCCGTCGACGGCGGGCTGCACACCCTGGGTCACCACGAGCGGGTCCGCATCGGGTCGCGCCGGGAGCTCCTGGGACGCGAGTCGCAGCACATCGTGCGGGCCCACCGTGACGGCGTGGACCGCTTCGTGGCCGTCCACCACGGCGACCCCGGATGCGCACCCGAGCGGATGACGGTGCACGCCCTGGAGAACTGCCGGGCCGGCCGCGTCCGGCGCCACCACGACACCGGCGTGCTCGTGGCCGAGCTCCTCTTCGACACCCGCCTGCGGGCCGGCGACACCTTCCTCTTCCGCTACGGCGTCGAGGACGGCACCGCCGACGTGTCCCGCGAGTACGTCCGCGGCTTCGGCGCGGCCGGCGGCCAGTACGCCCTCCAGATCCGCTTCGACGAGAACGCCGTGCCGGTGCGCTGCCACCGGTTCACCCAGCACTCGGCGGCGGCCCCGCGCGGCGGCCGCCAGGAGCTGCCGCTGAGCGGCCGGCACCGCTCGGTACACCTCGTCGAACCACGGGTGCGGCCGGGCATGGTCGGCATCGGGTGGGACTGGGATTGAACGGCGGGCGCCGGCGGCCCAGGGCGCTCGACGCAGGCTTTTACGCACGGCTCCGCAATGGGGTAGCTTCCCGGCCGGCGGCTCACCCGCTCCGTCGTCCATCGCACGTCGTGCGGCTGCCCCGCGGACAACGGTCCGGGCGGTCGCAGGCCAGAGAGGAACCGCTCCGTGATCGTCGTCGCCGGTGAGGCCCTGATCGACCTGGTACCGCAGGGCGCGGGCGCCCTCGCGGCTCTCCGGCCGGCGCTCGGCGGCGGCCCGTACAACACGGCCGTGGCCCTCGGCCGCCTGGGCTCCGCCACGGCCTTCTGCTCCCGCACCTCGCGGGACGCCTTCGGCGAGGCGCTGCTCGCCCGGCTGCGGGACTCGGGCGTGGACGTGTCCGCGGTTCAGCGCGGTACGGAGCCGACCACCCTCGCGGTCGCCACCCTCGACGGGAACGGTTCGGCCGCCTACTCGTTCTACGTCGACGGCACCGCCGACCGGCTGTTCACCGCCCCGGACTCGCTGCCCACGGGCACGCGCGCGGTGTCCTTCGGCACCTGCTCGCTCGTCCTGGAGCCCGGTGCGAGCGCGTACGAGGAGCTGATGCGGGCCGCGGCGGCGCAGGGGCTGTTCACGGCGCTCGACCCGAACATCCGGGCCGGGCTGATCCCCGACGCCGACGCCTACCGGGCCCGTTTCAAGAGCTGGCTGCCCTCGGTGTCGCTGCTCAAGCTCTCCGAGGAGGACGCCGCGTGGCTGGGCGGCACTCCGCGCGAGTGGCTGTCCGCCGGTCCGTCCGCTGTCGTGATCACCCAGGGCGGGGACGGACTGACCGCCTTCGCCCAGGGCGGCGCCGTGTACTCGGTGCCGGGCGAGCAGGTGGAGGTCGTGGACACCATCGGCGCCGGGGACACCGTGAACGCGGCTCTGCTGCACGGCCTTTCGGTACGGGACGCCCTGTCCCCGGAGGGGCTCGCGGACCTGGGCGCCGACGACTGGGAGCGGTTGCTGCGGTTCGCTGCCCGCGCGGCGGCGATCACCTGCTCACGGGCCGGCGCGGAACCGCCGTACGCCGCCGAACTGGACGAACTCCGGGACCTGCGCCGGTAGGGCTGTTGGCCCAGGGGTTGGTGGGGTTCATGGGGTTGACGGGGTGGATGCG
>NZ_JBHWUU010000108.1:0-27290 GCF_042737375.1 Streptomyces sp. NPDC060000 | reverse complement strand
GTCCATGACCCCGCGCCCTCGTCACCGCCGCCGTCGGTGCAGCGCGATCGCCGCCGCCGTGCCGCCGGCCACCGCGCCCACGCCCGCCGCCGCCGGGATGCCGACCTTCGCCGCCTTGCGGCCCGTGCGGTAGTCGCGCAGCCGCCAGTCCAGGTGGTGCGCGTGCCTGCGCAGCTTGGCGTCGGGGTTGATGGCGTAGGGGTGGCCGACGAGGGAGAGCATCGGGATGTCGTTGTGGGAGTCGCTGTAGGCGGCGCAGCGGGAGAGGTCCAGGTTCTCCGCCGCCGCCAGCGCGCGTACCGCCTCCGCCTTCGCGGGGCCGTGCAGGGGCTCGCCGACCAGCTTGCCCGTGTAGACGCCCTCGACCGATTCGGCGACGGTGCCCAGCGCGCCGGTGAGGCCGAGGCGGCGGGCGATCACCTGGGCGATCTCCACCGGGGCCGCCGTGACCAGCCACACCTTCTGGCCCGCGTCCAGGTGCGCCTGGGCGAGGGCGCGGGTGCCCGGCCAGATCCGCTCGGCCATGTACTCGTCGTAGATCTCCTCGCCGATCGACATCAGCTCGGAGACGCGGTGGCCCTGCACGATGGAGAGGGCCGAGTCGCGGGCCTCCTGCATGTGCTCGGGGTCCTCGACGCCGGCGAGCCGGAACCACGCCTGCTGCCAGGCGAAGCGGACCAGGTCGCGGGTCTCGAAGAACTTGCGTTTGTGCAGGCCACGACCGAAGTGGAAGAGCGCGGCGCCCTGCATGACGGTGTTGTCGAGGTCGAAGAAGGCGGCGGCCAGCGCGTCGCCGTGCACGGGGAACTGCGGTTCCCGGTCGGAAGTGTCCAGGGTTGCCAGGGTCTCCTGGGAGCCCAGGGCTTCCTGGGTGGACTTGCGGGCTGCCTCCGCCGAGGCCTCGCCTGCCAACACGCTCCGCGCCGTGGCGGAGCGCCTACGGGGAGTGAGCCATCCTAGAGCGGCCATGGCGTGAGCATAGCCATTCCGTTCGGCGGTTCCGGAGCCGCGAGGTTCGAAGGGTGTGAACTCTCCGCGACCGCCCCGTGAAAGAAGCGCGAGAATGGCGGTATGACTCCCCTCTTTGGACGTAAGGCCGCCTCGGGCGAGCGGTCGGTCACTCTCATCCGCAAGTCCGGTTGTCATCTCTGCGACGACGCGGAGCGGGTGATCGAGCGGGTCTGCGGGGAACTGGGGGTGCCCTGGGAGCAGAAGGACATCGCCGACGACCAGGAGCTGTACGACCGGTACTGGGAGCAGATCCCGGTCGTGCTGGTCGACGGCAGGCAGCACACCTTCTGGCGGGTGGACGAGGGTCGCCTGCGCAAAGAGCTGGCCGGATAGGAACCGACGGAACCGGCCGAGAAGTACAAGGTTGTACTGAAGGTCGCTTAGGATCGATGGCGGTTTTGTCTCGGGGGCGGGATTCGCGAGGAGAGTGGCGGTTTTGCCCCCTGGAATGATGTGCGTGACCCCGGTCACGTTGGCCGGGCAAATCGGACACCATCTTTGTGCACGCGTTCACAAAGACATAGCCTGCTGTCGACGGGGCGGTCCGGGTACGTGTGACCGCCTACAGCCCCGCTCTACCCGCAGGAGCACCGTGGCAACTGGCCGAACTCACCGACCGGCGACCCGTAGCCGAGGGATTCCCGAGGCCACCGTCGCCCGCCTTCCGCTGTACCTCCGCGCGCTGACCGGACTGTCGGAGCGCTCGGTGCCCACGGTCTCCTCCGAGGAGCTCGCGGCCGCCGCGGGGGTCAACTCCGCGAAGCTGCGCAAGGATTTCTCCTACCTGGGTTCCTACGGAACGCGCGGGGTCGGCTACGACGTCGAGTATCTCGTCTACCAGATCTCCCGTGAGCTCGGGCTCACCCAGGACTGGCCCGTCGTGATCGTCGGCATCGGTAACCTCGGCGCCGCCCTGGCCAACTACGGCGGGTTCGCCTCGCGCGGCTTCCGGGTCGCGGCGCTCATCGACGCCGATCCCACGATGGCCGGGAAGCAGGTCGCCGGGATCGCCGTCCAGCACAGCGACGGCCTGGAGAAGATCATCTCCGACAACGGCGTCTCCATCGGTGTCATCACCACCCCGCCGGGCGTCGCCCAGCAGGTCTGCGACCGGCTCGTGGCCGCCGGCGTCACGTCCATCCTGAACTTCGCGCCGACCGTGCTGACCGTCCCGGACGGCGTCGACGTGCGCAAGGTCGATCTCTCCATCGAGCTGCAGATCCTCGCCTTCCACGAGCAGCGCAAGGCCGGCGAGGAGGCCGCGGCGAACGAGAGCGCCGTTGCGGCCCCGCCCCGCCGCGCCGACTCCACCGACCAGGGACCCGACGGGGACGTACCCGCCGTGATGCCGGCATGAGTCTCCTCGTCGTCGGGCTGAGCCACCGCAGTGCCCCCGTGAGCGTGCTGGAGCGGGCCTCGCTGTCCACGGACGCCCAGCTCAAGCTGCTTCAGGACACGGTCGCCGCCGAACCGGCCGCCGAGGCCGCCGTGCTCGCCACCTGCAACCGGATCGAGCTGTACGCCGACGTGGACAAGTTCCACGCGGGCGTCGCCGAGCTGTCCACGCTGCTCGCCCAGCACAGCGGGGTCGGGCTCGATGAGCTCACCCCCTACCTCTACGTGCACTACGAGGACCGCGCCGTCCACCACTTGTTCTCGGTGGCCTGCGGTCTCGACTCCATGGTCGTCGGCGAGGGCCAGGTCCTCGGGCAGATCAAGGACGCGCTGGCCCGGGCGCAGGAGCTGCACACCGCCGGACGGCTGCTGAACGACCTGTTCCAGCAGGCGCTGCGGGTCGGCAAGCGCGCCCATTCCGAGACCGGCATCGACCGCGCCGGGCAGTCCCTGGTCACCTTCGGCCTGGAGCAGCTGGCCGCGGGCGGGGACGTGGCCGAGTGGGCGCGGGGCAAGAAGGCGCTGGTCATCGGCGCCGGTTCGATGTCCTCGCTGGCCGCCGCCACCCTCGCGCGAGCCGGGGTCGCCGAGATCGTCGTCGCCAACCGCACCGCCGACCGGGCCGAGCGGCTCGCCCAGATACTGACCGAGGCCGACGGCACGCACGTGTCGGCCCGCGCGGTACCGATGGAGTCGGTGCCGGCCGAGCTGACACGTGCCGATGTCGCCGTCTCCTGTACCGGGGCGACGGGCCTGGTGCTGACGGCGGAGTCGGTCGCGACGGCGGTCGAGGACCGCACCGGAGCACCCGTCGCCTTCGCCGAGGAGGCCGCGCGGACGGACATACGGCCGCTGCCGCCCACCTCCGTCGGCACCGACGAGAACTGCCCCCTCGACCTGGCCGCCGTGGAGCAGCCCGCCGTGCAGCAGTCGGCAGCGGTCCAGCAGCAGTCCGGGTTCTCCGTGCTGGGGGAGGCCGCCGTCGCCGGCATGGACGCGGCGACGCTGGAGCAGCACGCCGCCTGGGTCGACAACGCAGGCGTGGACCGCCGGCCGACCGCCCGCCGCAGCCCCGAGACCGACGCCGAGCTGATCACCGCGCTCGCCGCGCTCGCCGCCACCGTCGGACGCATCCCCGAGCGCCGGCGGCCCGAGCCGGTCGCCCCGCCCGTCCGGCCCGAGCCGGTCCTCTTCCTGCTCGACCTGGCGATGCCGCGGGACGTCGACGCGGCCGCGCACCGGCTCGCCGGGGTGCGGCTGGTGGACATCGAGTCGCTGGCGGAGGCCTCGGCCGACGCGCCGATGGCCGCCGACGTCGACCTGGTGCGGCGGATCGTCGCCGACGAGGTGGCCGCGTTCGGCGCCGCGCAGCGGGCCGCGCACATCACACCGACCGTGGTCGCCCTGCGCACCATGGCCGCCGACGTCGTGGCCACCGAGATCGCCCGGCTCGACGGGCGGCTGCCCGGCCTGGACGACAAGCACCGCGCCGAGATCACCCAGACCGTGAAACGGGTCGTCGACAAGCTGCTGCACGCGCCGACCGTACGGGTCAAACAGCTCGCGGCCGAGCCCGGCGGCGCCGGGTACGCGGACGCGCTGCGGACCCTGTTCGACCTCGACCCGGAGGCGGTGGCCGCCGTGTCACGGGCCGAGGAAAGCACCGAGAAGAACGCAGAGAACCGAGGGCCGGCATGAGCGGCATGAGTAAGGCACTGAGACTGGGGACGAGGCGAAGCAGACTCGCCATGGCCCAGTCCGGGCAGGTCGCGGACGCCGTGAGCAAGGTGACCGGACGGCCCGTGGAGCTCGTCGAGATCACCACCTACGGTGATGTCTCCCGCGAGCACCTCGCGCAGATCGGCGGCACGGGAGTCTTCGTGACCGCGCTGCGGGACGCGCTGGCCAAGGGCGAGGTCGACTTCGCGGTTCACTCGCTGAAGGACCTCCCGACCACGCAGCCCGAGGACCTGGTCCTGGCCGCCGTACCGGTGCGCGAGGACCCCCGCGACGTGATCGTCGCCCGGGACGCGCTGAAGTTCACCGACCTGCCGCGCGGGGCGCGCATCGGTACGGGTTCGCCGCGCCGCACGGCGCAGCTGAACGCGTACGCGCGCAGCCACGGGCTGGACATACGGACGGTGCCGATCCGCGGGAACGTCGACACGCGGATCGGATACGTGCACGACGGCGAGCTGGACGCGGTGGTGCTGGCAGCGGCCGGCCTCAGCCGTATCGGCCGCATCGACGAGGTCACCGACTTCCTGTCGATAGACACGGTTCTGCCCGCTCCCGGCCAGGGAGCACTGGCGATCGAGTGTGCCGCGGGCAACGCGTCACTGATCGCCGCACTCGGTGAGCTCGACGACCCGTTCACGCGGGTCGCCGTGACCGCCGAACGGTCCCTGCTCGCCGCCCTGGAGGCCGGTTGCTCCGCCCCTGTGGGCGCGCTGGCCGACCTTCCCCCACTCTCGGCTCCGCTCGAGCGGTGGGACCCCCGGGCCGACGGGCAGATTGTCAACGAAATGCGCCTGCGTGGCGTCGTCGGCACGACCGACGGCACGCGCACGGTGCAGCTGTCCACCACCGGTCCCGTGCCCGAGACACACGACGGGGCAATGGCGCTCGGTCGCGAACTCGCCGCCGAGATGCTTGCCCAGGGCGCGGCCGGTCTGATGGGGGAGCGATCACAGTGAGCCCCACCACCCTTCCAGCCGCTGGTCCTGAACACGGGCACGTCACCTTCCTGGGTGCCGGACCCGGGGATCCGGGACTACTGACTCTGCGCGCCGTCGAGGCACTGACACACGCGGACGTCCTCGTCGCCGAGCACGAGGTGCTCGACGTCGTACGGACGCACGCGAGGCCGGGCGTCGCCGTCGTGAACGCGGAAGCGGGTCCTTGGTCGGACCCTCTTCCAGGCACGGGCGCGCCCCTCGCGACGGTCGTTGACGGCAAGTCAACAACCGCTGAGGTACCCGCTGTGCGCGATGCCGCACATCTTGTCATGGAGGCCGCGCGGGGCGGCAGGCGGGTCGTCCGTGCGGTCTCCGGGGACCCGGGACTTGATACGTACGCGGCCGCGGAAATGCTCGCGTGCGCGGCGGCCGGCGTTCCCTTCGAGGTCGTACCCGGTGTGGCGACCGCCGTCGGTGTACCCGCGTACGCCGGTGTGCCGCTGCGGGACGCGCAGGGCGCGGACGTCCGGTTCGTCGACGCGCGCACGGCTTCGGACCGCTGCTGGACCGAGGTCGGGGCGTCCGACGGCACGGTCGTCGTGTCGACGACCCTCGACTCCGTCGCCTCGGCCGCCGGTGAACTGGTGTCGGCGGGGCGCAAGCCCGATACGCCGATGACGGTCACGGTGGCCGGTACGACGACCCGGCAGCGGACGTGGACGGCGACCCTCGGAACGATCGCGCAGACGCTGAAGCAGGCGAAGGTGCTGCCCTCCCCGGAGGGCGGCCGGCCGGTGATAGCCGTGGTCGGTGAGCGTTCCGCCCCCGCCCAGCGCGACCAGCTGTCGTGGTTCGAGTCCAAGCCGCTGTTCGGCTGGAAGGTGCTCGTGCCGCGTACGAAGGAACAGGCGGTGTCGCTCTCCGACCAGCTGCGGTCGTACGGTGCCGTGCCGCACGAGGTGCCGACGATCGCCGTCGAGCCGCCGCGCACGCCCCAGCAGATGGAGCGGGCGGTCAAGGGCCTGGTGACGGGCCGCTACGAGTGGATCGCCTTCACCTCGGTGAACGCCGTCAAGGCGGTGCGCGAGAAGTTCGAGGAGTACGGGCTCGACGCGCGTGCCTTCGCGGGGATCAAGGTCGCCGCGGTGGGCGAGCAGACGGCGAAGGCACTGGTCGCCTTCGGTGTGAAGCCGGATCTCGTGCCGAGCGGCGAGCAGTCGGCCGCCGGGCTCCTTGAGGACTGGCCGCCCTACGACCCGGTCTTCGACCCGATCGACCGGGTGTTCCTGCCGCGCGCCGACATCGCCACCGAGACCCTGGTGGCCGGGCTCATCGAGCTGGGCTGGGAGGTCGACGACGTCACCGCCTACCGGACCGTGCGTGCCTCGCCGCCCCCGGCCGAGACCCGGGAGGCGATCAAGGGCGGCGGCTTCGACGCCGTGCTGTTCACGTCGTCGTCCACCGTGCGGAACCTGGTGGGTATCGCGGGCAAGCCGCACAACGTGACCGTCATCGCGTGCATCGGTCCCGCCACGGCGAAGACGGCCGAGGAGCACGGGCTGCGGGTCGACGTCATGGCGCCCGAGCCGTCAGCGCTCAAGCTGGCCGAGGCACTGGCCGACTTCGGGCTGCGCCGGCGGGCGGCGGCACAGGAGGCCGGGGACCCGGTCAGCCGCCCGAGCGAGCGGCGCCCTGGCGCGCGGCGGAGGCGGGCGACCTGACCCCCGGCCGCGTCCGTGCCGGACCCGCGCCACCAGCAAGACCTTGTGCGCCCCGCCGTCTCCGCCGGAGACGGCGGGGCGTTCTCACGAGCAGAAGCGATACGAAGACACCGAGGTCTTCCATCACGCAGGCCGTCGACGACGGGGCGACCGTCCCCGTCTTCTACGAGCCGCACCGAGGAGGAGAGGGCGGAGACCCTCGCGTGAGCGTTCGGGTGAGTTCCCGTCCGGGGCGGTCGAGCAGGAGCCCAGCCGATGCGCCCTTCAGCGGCTCGACGCGTACGGCAGGAAGGCCGCCCAGGTGGTGGGGGCCAGGGTGAGCCGAGGGCCCTGGGGGTGCTTGGAGTCGCGGACCAGGATGCGGGCGGGGGCCAAGGCCACTTCTACGCAGTCGGGACCGTCAGGCGTGCTGTAACTGCTCTTTATCCACTCCAGAGCCGGTCCGTCTTCCCTTGCAGGCTTGCGGATCATGTCTCTCCCAGCACTGTCTCGATGAAGGCCAGCGACTCCCGAGGGGCGAGAGCCTGTGCCCGGATGATCCCATAGCGAATGTCCAGGATCTGAACCTCCTTGGGGTCGGTGATCACCCGGCTAATGAGCTGGACCTCGTTGTGCCCCACAGTGCTTCCGTCCCGCAACCTGAGCAGTCTGAACGACCCGGCCAAGCCGGCGTTGTCCTCGCGTTCCAACGGCAGCACTTGTAGGTCAACGTTGCTCAACCGGCCCACGTTCAGCAGGTGTTCGAGCTGCCTGCGCATCACCATTCTGCCGCCGATGGGACGGCGTAACGTCGATTCGCACTGCACGAAGCTGAAGACACGCAGTGGCGCCTGCCCGCCGACGATGCCCTGTCGAGCCAGGCGGGCTGCCACGTGTTGCTCAAGCTCGTCGTCAGAGAACGGAGGGCGACGGGTGGCGACCGATGCTCGAATGTACTCCTCGGTCTGCAACAACCCATGAATGACCGAGTTGTTGTAAGCGCCCAGCTCGACCGCGTCCGCCTCCAGTTTCTTCAGGTCCCGGACCTTTTTCGGGTACCGGACCTCCGCCAGGTCGTCCTTCAGCGCCGCGATCCGGCCGCCCGCCGAGAGGACCTCGTCCGCGCGGTCCAGGTACTCGGGGCGGGGGATGCGCCGGCCCCGTTCCACGGAGGAGACCTGTTCCTCGCCGTAACCGATGGCCGCGCCGAACTCGGCCTGGGTGAGGCCGGCCGACTCCCGCCACAGCTTCAGCTGCCGCTGGACGGTTCTCACGACTGCCCCGGCTTCCTCGTCGACCTCCGGTCCCGCGCCCCACTCGCTCACGTCCGCCGTCCTCCCGCCGCGCCCTTTTCGGTCCAACCCCGGATGCCTGCGCCCCGTCACCCCGTACGGCCCGGACGGAACCGGACGCCACACGGACAGACAACGTCCGCACGGGCCGCCTTCCTTCACAGGTTACGTATGCATGGACACGCTGAGTGACGTGAATCATCAAACTGTGCGCTTTCCGCTCCACCAGTTCTCCGTACCGCTCTCCGCGACCCGGCGTGGCGCTCGACTCGCCCGCCTGCTTGCGGCCGAGCAACTCAGCTCCTGGGGTGTGCCGTTGGACCCCGCCCGGCTCGTCGTCGCCGAACTCGCCGCGAACGCCGTCCTGCACGGCCGTGTCCCTGGCCGGAGCTTCCGCCTCGTGCTCTCCGTCGCCGCGCCAGGGACCTTGCGCATCGAGGTCGCCGACACCCGGGGTGATCACTTGCCCAGCCGGACGCGAGTGGCCGCCGAGGCCCCCGCGGAGTCCGGCTACGGTCTGCTGCTCGTCGAGGAGCTGGCCGACCGGTGGGGTGTTCGGTGCGGGCCGGTGCCGTGCAAGACCGTGTGGGCGGAACTGGATTTCGACCCGGGCCGGTGAACTCCGGACCGGAGTCCGGAAACACGGGACCCGGTGGGGTGAAGGCCGGTGCTGTGGGCGGTAAAAGACCAAAGAAACCTGGGAAAAAACCCTTCCAACCAAACCAAACCCCGTGTTTGTCACTCGGGCGGGTGAAACGGACCGTTGTGACTGGCGCGTGCGAGGTTCTGCCGTGCACGCTCGGCCTGAACGAACCCACACATGCATCGGCCCCCGCCGGGACGGCAATCCCAGTGCGAGGGCCTGACCAACGAGGAAGCAGTACCTTCCCCATGGCTGTGACTAAGACTATCCCTGCCCTGTGCCCGGCACCGGGCGTTCGGCGCAGTGCCACCCACTCCGGTGTCACCCACGTACGTGCGTACCAGTCGAGCCACTACACGATCATCGGCAACCACCTCGCCCAGCACCGGGCGTTGTCCCTGGTCGCGATCGGACTGGCCGTCCACGTCCTGTCACTGCCGCAGGGCGCCCCCGTCGACATCCGCAGTCTCGCCGACCGCTTCCCCGAAGGGCGGGACCGCATCGCGTTCGGGCTGCGGGAGCTGGAGGCGCACGGCTATCTGGAGCGGGTGCGCGAGCGCACGGAGGGGGGCCGTTTCGTCACGCGGACGTACGCGCACAACGCCCCGGCGCTCACCCGGAGGCAGGCGGAGGCGACCGAGGTACGGGACGCGCCGGTCGCTCCTGCCGCCGTCGTCGCCTGCGTCACTCCGGTCGCGCCGGTCGTGGTCGCGGAAGCCGTAGTGGTCGAGGCGGCATGCGACACCGTCCCCGAAGAGGCTCCGACGCCGCCGTCCGAACGGCTCGGAGCCTCCGAATCGTCCGAACCCGTCGAATCCCTTGACCAGAGACCGTCCAGCAGCGAGCACCGCGACAAGGCCTTCGCCCTGCTCGCGGGCCTGCGCCGCATCGACGACCGCCTCACGCTCTCCCGGAAAGACGTGGAGAGCCTCGCCCCCGCCGTCGTCGCCTGGTTGGAGAATGGCGTCTCCCGGGCCGCCGTGATCCACGCCATGACCGCCGACGTTCCCGTCCTTCTGAAGTCTCCCGCCGGGTTCCTCGCCCACCGGCTCCGGGAAGGCCTCCCGCCGCCTCTGCCGGTGCTCTTGCCCTACGTGGATCTTCCCGGTACCCCGCCGACCGCCACCGCGTCGGACCGGCCGGACCCCTGGTCGGATCCCTGGACGGACTGCGAGGGCGGCTGTACGCGTGTCTTCCGGGAGTCGGCGCCCGACAAGTGCTGTCGCGAGTGCCGTGCGCGCAGTGCGCCGACGTTCCCGGAGTCGCCGGTCCGCACTGTCTGAGCCCCTACGCAGCCGCGGACCTTCCCCCGGCTCCCACTACTCCCGAGGAAGCAGCCCATGCCCGACGACATGACCCACTCTGCCTACGCGCGCGTGTACCGAGTCCTTCTCGAAGCGGCCGAGGACCTCGAGACCCTGAAGCGGGTGGGTGCGGAGGTCGGCCTGGAGCCCCACGCCGGTGCCGCGCTGATGGCGGTCAGACTCGCAACGGCCGTGCTGTTCCCTGCCGTCCCCTGTCAGACGCCGCCCTGGTCCCAGGACACCGACCGGCTGCTGGACCTGTGCGTCAACTGGCGTGACGCCGCGTTCGAGGTGGGTGAGTTCGCGCCGGAGGCCGGCCTGCGCCTCGTCCCGGGCGGGCAGGATCAGGGGGCCGACTCGGCGTCGGCAAGAGGGGGCGCGGGCCGGGCGTAGCGTAGGGCGTATGACGAAGTACGGATCCTTTCCAGGTACGCGTCCCCGGCGGCTGCGCACCACCCCCGTGATGCGGCGCATGGTCGCGGAGACCCGGCTGCATCCGGCCGACTTCATCCTGCCCGCGTTCGTGCGGGAGGGCGTGAGCGAGCCGGTGCCGGTCCAGGCCATGCCCGGGGTCGTGCAGCACACCCGGGACAGCCTGAAGAAGGCCGCGCTGGAGGCCGTGGAGGCCGGAGTCTCCGGGATCATGCTGTTCGGCGTGCCCGAGGAGTCGAAGAAGGACGCCCTCGGGACGCCGGGCACGGATCCGGACGGGATCCTCCAGGTCGCCATCCGGGACGTACGGGCCGAGGTCGGGGACGACCTGCTCGTCATGTCCGACCTGTGCCTGGACGAGACGATCGATCACGGGCACTGCGGCGTACTGGACGAGGAAGGGCGGGTCGACAACGACGCCACCCTGGAGCGGTATGCCGAGATGGCGCAGGTCCAGGCCGACGCCGGCGCCCACGTCGTCGGACCCAGCGGGATGATGGACGGGCAGATCGGGGTCATCCGAGACGCCCTCGACCAGATCGGGCGGGAGGACGTCTCGATCCTCGCCTACACCGTCAAGTACTCCTCCGCGTTCTACGGGCCCTTCCGGGAGGCCGTCGGGTCCTCGCTGAAGGGCGACCGGAAGACGTATCAGCAGGACCCCGCCAACCTCCGTGAGTCGCTGCGCGAGCTGGCGCTCGACCTGGAGGAGGGCGCCGACATGGTCATGGTGAAGCCGGCCGGCCCCTACCTGGACATCCTGGCCCGGGTCGCCGACGCCGTGGACGTGCCGGTCGCCGCCTACCAGATCTCCGGCGAGTACTCGATGATCGAGGCCGCCGCCGAGAAGGGCTGGATCGACCGCGACCGGGCGATCCTCGAGACGCTGACCGGCATCAAGCGGGCCGGGGCGCGGAACATCCTCACCTACTGGGCCACCGAAGTGGCCCAGAAGCTGAGGTAGTTCAGCCCCCGGCCGGTGCCGGTGCCTACCAGTTGAGCGCGTCGTCCCTGTCCTGCTGCCAGTACGTCACCGCCAGCGAGCTGTCGTAGTAGACGCCCTTGGCGGGCAGGGCAGGCGTCGCCGAGGCGCCGCCGGCGCTGTTCGGGGTGTAGCCCTGGAAGGCGATCGTCAGCTTCTTCGCCGTCATGCCGCCGTCGCCGCTGCCGTCGGCGGCCGACAGCAGGACGCCCGCGTAGCCGGACTCACCGGGTGCGAGACTCGTCACCGCCTGCGGCTGGGTCTCCTCGGCGGCCTGCGGTGCCCACTGCATCTGGTCGAAGCGCAGGACCGGCCAGTAGGTAAGGTCACACAGTTTGCTGCCGGTGTTGGTCACCGTGATCAGCATGTGGTTGAGCGGGCGGGGCACCGGCTGGGCGGTGACCTTGGTGTTCGAGCCGTTGCAGAGGACGCGGGTCCCGGTGCTGTCGGTGCCGGTTCCGGTGCTCTTGCCCGTGCTCTTGCCGGTGCCGTTGCCGGTCGAGCCTGTGGTGTCCTTCGCCGGGTTCGAGGAGGTACCGACGGGCTTCGCGTTCGATCCCGAAGTCGAGCCGGACGTGGAGCCGGACACGGTGCCGGGCTTCGTCGGCTGTGCGGTGGCCGTCGTCGACGACGACGCGGGCTGCGACGCGCCCTGGTCCTGGACGCCCGACCCGTTACCGCACGCCGTCAGCGCGAGGGCGGTCAGGGCGGTGAGGGCGAGCAGGTGACGGGTGCGGCGGATACGCATGGTGAAGTCCTCTTCCGGAAAGCCGGGTTGAAGCGACGTGCTTGGATGGCCAAAGCTTGTGGGGGGACCCGTCCCGACCGCCACGACCGGCGGACGATCAGGGACGCTGGAATGCCGGCAATGGGTCTGACCTCGGGAAACTTGCCATCCCTGGAACGCGGGGATGGGACACGGGGAGTGGAGGAACGGTGTCTGCGACCGAGTTCGCGGAGCTGCTGCGGGAGTTGAAGGAGCGGTCCGGGCTCAGCTACGGGACGCTCTCGAAACGGCTCCACATGAGTACGTCGACGCTGCACCGCTACTGCAACGGGGACGCCGTCCCCACGGACTACGCGCCCGTGGAGCGGCTGGCCCGGCTCTGCAAGGCGTCGCCTGAGGAACTCGTCGAACTGCACCGGCGGTGGGTGCTGGCGGATGCGGTGCGGGGGAGGAAGGCGGGGCCGGCGGAAGCGGCTGGTGCGGCTGAGACAGCTGCGGCTGTGGCCGGGCCGGCTGATGCCGGGGTGGTGGATGCCGTCGCTGTGGAGGCTGCTGCCGCCGTTGCCGGGGAGGGCGTTGCGGAGACGGTTGCCGCAGGAGCGGTTGCCGCGGGTGCCGACGGTGCGGGTGCCGAGGGTGCGGGTGCCGACCGTGTGGGGGCCGACCGTGTGGAGCCTGAAGGTGTCGTGGGCGGGGGCAGGCGTCGTGGCCGCCGGTCCCTGGTCCTCGCCGGTGTCGGTGCCGTGGCCGCCCTCGGTTCTGTCACCCTGGCGCTCGCCCTGACCCTGCCGGGCGGCGGGTCAGGCGACGGTGATGGTGGGCGTGCGGCGGGAGCCGGGGCGTCCGTGCAGGGGCGAGGAGCGGAGGTCACGTCCTCGTCGTCGGTATCCGCCTCCGCCTCGGTGTCCGCCTCCGTCACGCCGTCGGCCTCGGCCTCGGCCTCCGGGGAGGCGTCCCCTGCGGCCTCCGCCGCCGTTTCCTCCCCCGTGCCGGGCGCGGGTGCCCGGGCCGACGACCCCGTCCCGCTGACGGTCACCACCCACCCGTACGCCTGGATCGACCCCTGTAGCCAGCACTACCTGATCGAGCGGAGGCCGGGGCAGGTCGCGCCGCCGCCCGTCGAGCAGGACGCGCCCGCGTGGGTGGCCCATCACGGCGCGGTGTCGGCGGGCGAGCAGTTTCTGCAGATCACCGTGCAGGGGACCGGTGACGAGACCGTCGTGGTGGAGAGTCTGACGGTCCGGACCGTCGCCAAGGCCGCGCCGCTCGCCTGGAACGACTACGCCATGGGTTACCCGGGCGTCGGCTGCGGTGGCGGTATGCCGACCCGCTCCTTCTCCGTCGCCCTCGACGCGGCGCGGCCGGCGCTGGTGCCCGAGGCGGGGCACAAGGACTTCCCGTTCAAGGTGAGCGAGGCCGACCCGGAGGCCTACTACGTCACGGCCGACGCCTCCGCGTACGACGTGCGCTGGTACCTGGAGCTGACCTGGTCCAGCGGTTCACGGCACGGCACGCTGACGATCGACGACGAGGGGAAGCCGTTCCGCACGAGCGGCGAGAACGGGCGGCCCGACTACGAGTTCCCGCTCGGCGGTTCCGCGTGGAACCGGGCGGGAGCCTCTTCGACGCCATAGGGGCCGGTCCCCGGCAGGATGCCGGACCCCTTCAGGGTGCTGGAGCTCGACGGGCCCTCGTCGCGCAGGCCCTGGCCGTCGTGGCACGCGGTGAGGGCGAGCGCCGCCACCGCGGTCAGCGCGGCGGCGAGCAGACGGACGCGGACACGGGGGCGGGCGCGGCGCATGAGGGGTGTGGGGCGTGCGGGGGGAGTAGGGCGTGTGGGCATGGGGTCAGCCTGAGTCGTACGGCCTTCGACCTTCCACACTTGCCGCGCAAGTCGGGACGCCCGACCGGTCCCACCACATCTGACCTGCGGGAACAGGATCGTCTCGGGACGGGATATGGGACGACCGGCCGCCCTGAGCGGGAAGCCCGCCGTTTCCGTGTCCACATGTCAGAAATCCGGGTGTAGGTGGCACGTACCTCTCTAGGGTGCGGCCATGACTGTCACCCACGTGCCCGCGCCCGCCTCGGTCCCCTCGTTGGCCGCCCGTGTCCGGGCGATCGGCGGTTCGCCCGTGCGGGACATCCTCGCCGTCACCGCCCGTCCCGAGGTGATCAACTTCGCGGGCGGGCTGCCCGCGCCCGAGCTGTTCGACCGCGAGGGCGTGGCCGCCGCGTTCCGGTACGCGCTGGAGGAGGAACCGGCCCAGGCCCTCCAGTACGCCACCACCGAGGGCGAGCCGATCCTGCGCGAGCGGCTGGCGGCGCGGACCACGGCACGCGGACTGCCCACGACCGCCGACGACCTCCTCGTCACCACGGGTTCCCAGCAGGCCCTGTCCCTGCTGGCCACGGCGCTCCTCGACCCCGGCGACACCGTCCTCGTCGAGACCCCCTGCTACCTGGCCGCCCTTCAGGTCTTCGGCCTGGCCGGAGCGAGGATCGTCGCCGTGCCCTGCGACGCGGACGGCCCGGACCCCGAGGCACTCGCCGAACTCGTCGTCCGGGAACGGCCGAAGCTGCTCTACACCGTCCCCACCTTCCAGAACCCCACCGGGCGCACCCTGCCCGCCGAGCGGCGCGCGGCCCTCGCCTCCGTCGCCGCCCGGCACGGCCTGTGGATCGTCGAGGACGACCCCTACGGTGAACTCCGCTACGAGGGTGAGCGGGTCGCCTGGATCGCCGCCCACCCCGAGGCCCGCGACCGTACGGTTCTCCTCGGCTCCTTCTCCAAGGTCATGGCCCCCGGTATCCGGCTGGGCTGGCTGCGCGCGCCGGCCGAGCTGCGCCGGGCCTGTGCCGTCGCCAAGCAGGCCGCCGATCTGCACACCCCGACCGTCAACCAGCTCGCCGCAGCCCGTTATCTGTCCGCCTCCGACCTCGACGCGCACGTGGCCCGGGTCGCCGCCGTGTACCGGGAGCGCCGGGACGCCATGCTGGCCGGGCTGGGGGAGGCGCTGCCGGAGGGGTCGGTGTGGACCCGCCCCGAGGGCGGCATGTTCCTCTGGGCCCGTCTCCCCGAGTCGTACGACACCACGGCCCTCCTCCCGCGGGTCGTCGCCCAGGACGTGGCGTACGTCCCCGGTGCCCCCTTCCATGCCGGTGAGCCCGACCGCTCGACCCTGCGCCTGTGCTTCGTGACGCAGACCCCGGAGGAGATCGGCGAGGGGCTGCGAAGGCTGCGGCGGGGGCTCGGGGCCGCCGGGGCGGTGGCGGCCGACGGGGCGGCGGCGGCCCACGGGCCGCGTGCCGAGCCCGTCGACGGGTGACCGCCGGCGATGACTGCGGTCACCGGCCGGAGGCAGTGACGAACACCGGCCGGAGGCAGTGACGAACACCGGCCGGAGGCAGTGACGAACACCGGCCGGAGGCAGTGACGAACACCGCCCCTTTCCGTCGTAGTCCGCGTCATCCGGGACCGGAGCCTTCCCTTCGGAGACCGAGTGCGAGCGTTACCGTCGTCGAGTCATGCCGCTCCTCCCGATCCTCCTACAGTGCCTGTCTCGGACTTCGGGCATTGGGGTGGAAAATGGATCCGGTCACGCTGGCCCTTGCGACAGCCTTGGTGAGTGCCATGGTCACCGACGGCTGGCAGCACGCCCGGTCCACGGCGGTGGACCTCTGGCGGCGCAGCCGCCCGGATGGCGAGGCCGAGGCCGTCGCCCTCCAGCTCACCGACACCCGGACGCGGGTGCTGGCCGCGCGGGAGTGCCAGGACGCCGACGCCGAGCACACCGTGGTGACGGACTGGGCGGCGCTGCTCCACAGGGTCGCGTCGCAGAACCCGGCCCTGGTGAACGAGTTGCGTGGACTGCTTCTGCCGGAGCCCGGCGCGGGCACCGCCGAGCCCAAGCCCTCCCCGGCCATGGAGGCTCGGGCCACCGGGCACGGCCGGGTCTACCAGGCCGGTCGCGACATCAACGTCAGCGAACGATGAACGTGGACGGTCAACGGCCGGAGGACAGCGAGCCAGTCGTGTCGCAGTCGGCCTGGGCATCCGGCGAGGCCCGGGTCAACCAGGCCGGCGGCGACCTCAGCGTCGCCGAGCAGGGCAACGTGTACATCTCCTACGAGAACGGGTCGCGCAGAATCCGCCGGACGGAGGCCGACGGGCTCACTGACGAGTGCCCCTATCCGGGGCTGGCCTCGTTCGACCTGGAGCACGCCGGGTACTTCTTCGGACGGGACGAGGCGATCGCCGAGCTGGCGAGGCGGGTGGACGACAAGCTCCGCACCGGCGGCCCGCTGGCCCTGGTCGCCCCGTCAGGGGCGGGTAAGTCCTCGCTGCTCAAGGCGGGTCTGTTGAAGAAGATCGCGCAGAACGCCCTGCCCGGATCGGCGCGTTGGCCCCGGATCTGTCTGACTCCCACCGCGACTCCGGTGGCGGCGTTGTGCGGTGCTCTCGCCCGGCACGTTCCCGGACTGGCCGCGGACGACCTCGCCAGGGCCCTGGAGTACGGTCCGGACCGGTGCGTGACCCTGCTCTGCGAGGCACTTCACTCCCAGGCCGACATCCGGCCGGGAGGGAGGCCGCGGCTCATGGTGGTGGTGGACCAGCTCGAGGAACTGTTCAGCATGCGTGCCGAGCACGGGAGCGCGGCGGCCCAGGAGGAGGAGCGGCACAGGTTTCTTGACCTCCTCGTGCGTCTGTCGCGAACGGACGCGGCCGAGGGGCCCGTCGGTCTGGTGGTCCTGGGGCTCCGGTCGGACTTCTACACCCAGTGCACCCAGTACCCGCAGCTCAGGACGGTGCTCCAGCACAGTCAGGTCCTGCTGGGCCCGCTGTCGAAGGACGGTCTGCGGGACGCCGTCCTCCTGCCCGCCCGCGCTGCCGGGCTGGAAGTCGAAGACGGCCTGCTCGAGGTGCTGCTCCGGGATCTGGGCGCGAGCCGGTACACCGGCACGGACCACGCCCCGGACCCCGAGGTGACCGGTGGGTACGAGGCCGGACGTCTCCCGCTGCTGGCTCACGCGCTGCGGGCCACCTGGCTGGAGCGCCTCGGAAACACACTGACTGTGGACGGCTACACCGTCACGGGCGGCATCCACGATGCCGTCGCCGCCGACGCGGAGCGCCTGTTCGGAAAGCTCGACGACGAGGAGAAGCCGGCAGCCCAGGTGGCCTTCCTGCGCCTGACCAAGATCGGCGACGGTGTCGAGCACACCCGTCGGCGACTGCCGTGCACGGACCTCCTGGGCCAGGGCGGGGAGACCTCACCGACAGCGCAGGTGATCGACACCTTCACCCGCGGCCGCCTCCTCACGCGGCAGCGCGACACCGTGGAGATCACCCACGAGGCACTGCTGCACGCCTGGCCACGACTGCGGCGGTGGATCGAGGACGACCGGGCCGGCCAACTGGTCCGGCAGGACCTCGAGGAGGCGGCCACCGTCTGGCAGGCCGGAGGGCGGGACAGAGCCCTGCTCCACCGGGGGAACCGCCTCGAGAGCGCCTGTGTCTGGGTCGAAGCTCACGGACCTGGTTCGGTCGGCGTCACGGCGTCGGCCTTCCTGAAGGCCTCCACCCAGCAACAGAAGCGCGCCGTGCGCGTCCGCCGCGCGCTGACCGCCGCGCTGTGCTCGCTCGCCCTGGTCGCGTCGGCCGCGGCCGTGGTGGCGTTCCACCAGCGGGCCGACGCGCAGGAGCAGCGCCGTATCGCGGTCACCCGCCAACTCGCCTCCCAGTCGGCGCTCCTGGCCCCGGGACACCCCGAGGCGTCCATGCTGAGTGCGATCGCGGCCCACGAGACCTCCCCCGAGTTGCCGGAGGGGCGCAACGCGCTGCTGAGCAGCCAGAGCCAGCACTTCAAGGCAAGGATCACCGGCCACCCCGGACCCCTGTACGCGGTGGCCTTCAGCCCGGACGGCCGTTCGGTCGCCACGGCCGGGGTCGGCGACGGGATCGACATCTCCGACGTTCGCGGGTCACCCGGCGGGTCGACCGTCGTCGCGTCGGGAACCGGCGGAATCAGCAGCCTGGCCTTCAGTCCGGACGGCCGCACGCTCGCCGCCGGTGGTGCCGACGGGACGGTGCGGCTCTGGAAGGTGCCGGAACAGCGGTGGGAGATCCTCGCCGTCACCGGGAGCGGTACCGTCATGGACGTCGCCTTCAGCCCGGACGGGCACACCGTCGCCGCGGCAGGCGAGAACGGGACGGTGCGGTTGTGGGACACCGGGACCGGGAAGCTCCGCGCAGCCCTGACCGGGCACTCCGGGACCGTGCACGCGGTGGCGTTCAGCCCCGACGGCGGGACCCTGGCCACCGGCGGCAGCGACCGCACCGTCCGCCTCTGGGATGCGGAGACCGGCAGGAGCACGACCACCCTCACCTCCCACGGCGACACGGTCACCTCGGTCGCGTTCAACCCCGAGGGCAGCACCCTCGCCACCGCGAGCGGCGACGGCACCGTGCAGGTGTGGGACTGGAAGAAGCGCAGGATGGCGAATCTCCTCGAACTGCACACCAGCGGATTGATGACCGTGGCGTTCAGCCCCGACGGGCGGACCCTCGCCACCGGCGGCACCGACCGCACCGCCCGCCTCTGGGATCCTGGGACGGGCATCAACACGGTCACCCTCACCGGGCACACCAACGTCGTCGGGAGAGTCGCGTTCAGTCCCGACGGCCGCACCCTCGCGACCGCCAGCGACGATCGCACCGCTGTGCTGTGGGCCTTGGACGGGCCCACCCTGATCACCTATCCGGCCACTTCGGCACAGATGGTCGCCTTCAGCCCGGACGGGCGGTTCCTCGCCAGCACGCATACGGACGGCGCCCTGCGTCTGTGGCCCGCGCGGGGCCGGGCCCATCGTCCGCTCCGCGTCCTGCGGAACGGAACCGCGAAAAACGCCCACGGTGTCGCCTTCAGCCCTGACGGCCGTCTCGTCGCGGTCTCCAGCGGACGCAGCGGCGATGTCCTGCTCTGGAGCGTGGCCACCGGGAAGCTGGCCGCCACGCTGCATGGAGGCGGCAAGATGGTGGCCCAGGTGGCCTTCAGCCCGGACGGCCGCACGCTCGCCGGGGCCAGCCCTGCCGACAGCTCCGTGAAGCTCTGGGACGTGACCGGCCGCAGGCTGACGGCAGTCCTCACCAACCCCGGCGCGACCGTCTGGGCCGTGGCCTTCAGCCCCGACGGGCATACTCTGGCCAGCTCCGGCGGTGACGAGACAGCCCGGTTGTGGGACGTGGCCAGCGGTCGTCAGCTGGCCACGCTCAAGGCCCACACCGGGGTCGTCTGGGGTGTGGCCTTCAGCCCGGACGGGCAGACCCTGGCCACGACCGGTGACGACGGCACCGCCCGCCTGTGGGACGTTCCCGGTCGTCGTCTGCTGGCCACCCTCAAAGGCCACACCGGGGCGACCTGGGGTGTGGCCTTCAGCCCGGACGGGCACACTCTGGCCACGACCGGTGACGACGGCACCGCCCGCCTGTGGGACGTCAGCCGCCACATTCCGCTGGCCGTCCTCCAAGGACACACCGACCAGACGCGGGGTGTGGCCTTCAGCCCTGACGGGCACACCCTCGCGACCGCCGGAAACGACGCGACGATACGCGTATGGGAGACCGACCCGGTCCGGGTGACCGCCGACCTGTGCGCTCGCATCGGTCCGGTGACGCCTCGACGGTGGAAGGAGTTCCTGCCGGACCAGCCGTTCAGCGCCGTCTGCCGCGCCTCCACCCCCGCCTCCGCGGACTGACGCGGAGTGCACCCGGGCCGGTGGCCGGTCCGGCGGTCAGTCCCACCAGAAGGACCAGACGGGCTCGTTGACCAGTTCCTCGGCGTAGGAGCGCAGGGTGTCCGGGCCGTTGCGGGCGATGGTGTCCGGGCAGAACGCGAAGTGCTCCGCCGCCACCCCCTCCGCCTCGGCCAGGGTGGCCGGCGGAGCGGCGACCGACACGACCAGCGTGTCGAAGCCGAGCGCCACCACCCGTATCCCGAAGCGGTCCTCCCAGGAGCGCAGCACCGCGCACAGACGTGCCACGTCGTTCTCGTGGTTCAGCGGACCGGTCCAGCCGATCGCCGCCGGGATGTCGGCGGACCGGCGCACCGCGACCAGGGCGAGGTGCGGCTCCTTCAACCACGCCCGGGTGCCGTCCGTCAGCGAGTCCGCGACCTGGGCGGCGCGGACGTCCGGGGTCGCGGTCGGGGAGGCGGCGGGCGCGAGGCCGGGCCAGTCGGGGCCGAACGGCTCGATCCCTTCCGGGAGTTCCTCCTGCGCGCCGTCCTCCCAGTAGTCCGCGAGTACCTCGTCGGCGTCGTGGTCCCCCGGGTACGACATCTCACCCGGCAGCAACTCCCAGTCCGCGGGTCCGCCCTGGGAGCCGCCCACGTCCACGAGTACCGGAAGCAGCCCCGTACGGGCGGCCCGCGCACCCATGGCCCGCCATGTGCCGGGCGAGGCCGCCTTCTCCGCATGCCACAGCAACGGCTCGTGCCACGGACCGTCCTCGGTCGCGTCGATCAGTCTCCCGGGCGGGAGTTGCAGCCCCAGGGAGCGGCCGCTCGGGTCGGTCGCGAGCCCGGGCAGCGGGTTGGGAAGAGTCGCCATGCCGGTGACTGTAAGGGCAGCCACTGACAGTGGAGGCTCGCGGGTGGTCGGGCTCGAGTGACGGCGACGGGCGGTCATCGGTTCTCGCGCGCTCGCGGGCGACGGCTCAGCCGGGCACCGGCCGGTCCACCTCGCCCCTGAAGCACTCCTTTCCGCCGCCCCCCGCGGGCAGGAAGCAGGCGAGGACGACGGTTCCCGAGCGGGTGGCCGCCATGGGGGTGTGGACGTAGGTGTCGGCATCGGCACGGTTCCTCACCCGGGCGACGCGACCGCGGAACTCGACCCCGTCGCCGATCCGCGTACCCCACATGCGGACCCAACTGGTCCCGCACACCCTGCTGTACCGCAGTTGCACCGAGGCACCCGTGGAGGTGAGGTGCTCGGCCAGGGTCTCGGGGTCGGCGCCGCACTTCGTCACCATCGGGTCCTTGCCCTCGCAGCCGGTGTCCCGGCAGGCCGGACCGACGGCGGCCGGGGGCGCCGACGCCGGCGGCCGGGCCACCCCGCTCCGGTGGGGGAGGAGGAGAAGGGTGAGGACGACCGCCCCGAACAACAGGGCGGACACCGACGCGAGGACCGCCACGGCCGTCATCCCCCGGTGACCGACGGGCGGGGACCCGACATGAGCAGGAGCAGAGACAGGGACAGGGACAGGGACAGGGGCAGGGGTTGGAGCGGGGGTTGTCGTCGGGGGCGGAGGTGGAGGTGGAGTGGGAGCCGGGGGTGTCGGATTCGTCCGCGCCTCCGACTGCGCGAGTTCCCGCAGTGCCAGGTACCGGCCGTCCGGTTCGCCGGCGAGTCGGCACAGGTGCTGGACCGCCGGGCGCGGTGGCAGCGTCCTGCCGTTGAGGTAGCGCTCCCAGGACGACTTGCTGAACGCGGTCTTCGCCGCGAGCCCCGCGAGGGGCAGACCAGTACGGTCCCTCAACTCCCGTAACGCCGCGGCAAGCCGGGCGCTCTCGGGAGACGGATCGGGCCTGGTCATCCGCGCAGGGCCTGCCAGGTGCGCGAGCCGACCACGCCGTCCTCGTCCAGACCGGACCGCTTCTGCATGGCCTTGACCGCTCGTTGTGTCAGCGGTCCGAACAGCCCGTCGATGCCTCCGGGTGAGATGCCCGCCCGGCGCAACAGACACTGCGCCTCGGCCACATCGGGGCCGGCGCTGCCGTAGGCGAGTTCGGCGTCCCGGGTGCGGCTGATGCCCGCGTACCAGAGGCCGTCGGTCCGTTGGATCCGGCAGTGGTACGCCGGAGTCCGCGAGGACCCGCCGGTGGTGGGCAGGACGGGGGGAGCGGCCGCCGGTTCACCTCCGCCGTTGTCGTTCAGCCGCATGACCAGGAGGACTGCCGAGACGGCGGCCAGCGCCAGGGCCACCACTCCCGCGACGAGCGCGACGAGCGCGACGCGCAGCGACCGCTCCGGAAACCGCCCGCTTCCGGCCTGCGCCGGTGCGGTGCCGGGACCCGCCGACTCCGTGCCGGGCGGCGTCGACTCCGTGCCGGGCCGTGCCGGCCGCATGACTGGTTCCGCCGACTCCGTGCCGGGCCGTGCCGGCGGCGGGACTGGTTCCGTTGTGGTCTCCGGAGCGGGTGGGGGCTCATGCGGTGGGGGTGCGTTCGTGCGTCCGCCGGCCCAGACGGCGGTGGCGACCTCGTGCAGCGCGAGGAGCCGGACCGGATCGACGCCGCTGGTCCGGGCCAGTGCCTCCACCGCCTCCCGGGGCGGCAGCGACCTGCCGCCCAGATACCGCTCCCACGACTTCTGGCTGTACCCCGTCCGCGCTGCCAGCAGACGCATGCTCAGCTCGCCTTGATCCGTCAGCCGGCGTAACTCCGTCAGTAACTGCCTTACGCGCGGGTCCAGTTCGGCGGACAGCGCTTTGCGGCGCGCCATGTTCCCCCCAGGTGCGGTCATGAACCGTGGTCAGCGGCCCCCTGCTGTGTCGGATTGTGCACGAGCATCACAATGTCTGCACAAGATCTCCCGCGGCCGTCCCGCCAAACCGTCCCGCCGGGCAGCGTCCTTGCAGTTCAACAGGGGTGACGTCCCATGAATGCGTCACTTGTGCGGCAACGGTGGCGGCTCCCGCCCCGCTGCCCGCAGTCTCGTTGGCGAGCCGGCCGGTGCGGTCGGTGCGCTCAAGTCTCACGACAGCGAGCCGCTCGCCCGGGGAGACGCCGACGAGGGACGCGGCTCGGACGAAGGGGGTAAGGCATGCGCATGACCAGGAAATTCGCCGCTGTGGCCAGCGGGATCGTGCTGACCGGTGGGCTGCTGGCCGGAAGCGCGGGTGCCGCCGGTGCGGCGCAGGCCGCGACACAGACCGCGCCACAGGTGGCGTCGGACTGTCCGGCGGGTTGGTTCTGCGTCTGGGAGGGGCAGAACTACACCGGCCATATGCAGAAGGTGGCGGGATCGAATCCGGACCTGACGCGGTTCTCGGTCTTCCAGAGCTTCAAGTCCTGGTACAACCACGGCAACTCATGCGACCTGAGGTGGTACTCGGAGACCAACTACAACGGCAGCAACTCGCTCGTCTTCAGGGGCTACAGGACGACCACCAGCGCGAGCCACTACATCAAGTCCAACACGTGGGTGAACTGCGCCTGACCGGCCGCCGCCACGACGCCGGAGGGCGGCACCCCGCCGGGGTGCCGCCCTCCGGCGTCGGCCGCCTCAGAGCTTGTCCGGCGTCCGGATGCCCAGCAGGGCCATGCCCAGGTGGAGCGTGCGGCCCGTCAGGTCGACCAGGAACAGGCGGTTCTCGACGACCTCCGGCGCGTTGTCGGGGGACAGCACATGGCACTGGTCGTAGAACGTCGTCAGGTGCGAGGCCAGCTGGTACAGGTACGCCGCCAGCTTGTGCGGCTCGTACGCTGCCGCGACCTCGTGCACCGTCTCGGCGAACTGGTCCAGGTGCAGACCCAACGCCCGCTCCGCCGGGGCCAGTTCCAGCTCCGGGTGAGCGACCGGACGGGCCTCGCCTGCCTTGCGCAGGATCGACTGGATCCGGGCGTACGCGTACTGGAGGTAGACCGACGTGTCGCCGTTCAGCGAGACCATCTGGTCCAGGTCGAACTTGTAGTCCCGGACGGCGGACGTCGACAGGTCGGCGTACTTCACCGCGCCGATGCCCACGTACCGGCCGTTCTCGACGACCTCCTCGTCCGTCAGGCCCACTTTGTCGCGCTTCTCGCCGACGACGGCCGTCGCCCGGTCCACCGCCTCGTCGAGGAGGTCGACCAGCTTCACCGTCTCGCCCTCACGGGTCTTGAACGGCTTGCCGTCCTTGCCGAGGACCGTGCCGAACGCCAACTGGTGCGCCTTGACGTCCTCGTTCAGCCAGCCCGCCCTGCGCGCCGTCTCGAAGACCATCTTGAAGTGCAGGGACTGACGGGCGTCCACGACGTACAGCAGCGTGCTCGCCTTGATGTGGAAGACCCGGTCGCGGATCGCCGACAGGTCGGTCGCCGCGTAGCCGTAGCCACCGTCCGACTTCTGGACGATCAGCGGGACCGGGTTGCCGTCCGGGCCCTTGACGTCCTCGAAGAACACGCACAGGGCGCCCTCGGAGCGGACCGCGACCCCGGACTCCTCCAGGAGACGGCAGGTCTCCGCCAGCATGTCGTTGTAACCCGACTCGCCGACGATGTCCTCGTCCCGGATCTCCATGTCCAGCTTCTCGAAGACCGAGAAGAAGTAGATCTTCGACTCGTCGACGAACTTCTGCCAGGTCGCGAGCGTGTGCGGGTCGCCCGCCTGGAGGTCCACCACCCGGCGCCGGGCACGGGTCTTGAACTCCTCGTCCGCGTCGAACAGCTTGCGCGCGGTCTTGTAGAGGCGGTCGAGGTTCGACATCGCCTCCTCGCCGCTCACCTGGGACTCCTTGTGGTCCAGCTCGTGCGGGTGCTCGTCCAGGTACTGGATGAGCATGCCGAACTGGGTGCCCCAGTCGCCGATGTGGTGCCGGCGGACCACGCTCTCGCCGGTGAACTCCAGGATCTGCACCGTCGCGTCGCCGATGACCGCCGACCGCAGGTGACCGACGTGCATCTCCTTCGCCACGTTCGGCTGGGCGTAGTCGATGACCGTCGTGCCCGGGTGGCCGGAGTGCGGTACGCCCAGGCGGTCGGTGTCCGCGTACCGCGCCGCGAGGTTCCGCGTGATCGCGCTGTCGGTGATGGTCACGTTCAGGAAGCCGGGGCCGGAGACCTCGATCTCCTTGATCAGGTCACCCGTGACCACCTGCGACACGACCTGCGTCGCCAGTTCCCGCGGGTTCGCCTTCGCCTTCTTGGCCAGCGCCAGGATGCCGTTGGCCTGGAAGTCGGCCCGGTCGCTTCGTCGCAGCAGCGGGTCCGCGCCGGCGGCCTCCGGCAGGGTGGCCGAGAGGGCGGACGAGAGGTGCTGTTCGACGGAGTGGCTGAGGGACGTGACCGGGGCCATAGGAATGGGTGCCGTTCTCCTCGTGGGGATGGATGGGCACAGCCAGTATCCCATGGGGGGTAAAGCCGTTTTCCCGGGCGCGGGGCCGTCTGGGACAATGAAGCGCACTTCAAACCCGGAAGCCTTCAGAACAAGAGGACGTGCCGATCGTGGCTCTGAGCACCGAGACCACCGACTGGGTCTCCCGTTTCGCGGACGAGGTCATCGAGGAGTCGGAGCGTCGGGCCCCCGGGGGGGCGACATCAGTCGCTGCCGCTCCGGTTGTCGTAGTCGCGTCCGGACTCTCCCCTTCCGGCCCCATCCACCTGGGCAACCTCCGCGAGGTCATGACCCCGCACCTGGTCGCCGACGAGATCCGCCGCCGCGGCCGCCAGGTCCGCCACCTGATCTCCTGGGACGACTACGACCGCTTCCGCAAGGTGCCGCAGGGCATCGACGGGGTCGACGAGTCGTGGGCCGAGCACATCGGCAAGCCGCTGACGTCCGTACCGGCGCCGCGGGGCTCGGCGTACCCGAACTGGGCCGAGCACTTCAAGGCGGCGATGGTCGGGTCGCTCACCGAGCTCGGCGTGGAGTTCGAGGGGATCAGCCAGACGGCGCAGTACACCTCCGGTGTCTACCGCGAGCAGATCCTGCACGCGATCAGGCACCGCGGTGACATCGACGCGATCCTCGACCAGTACCGCACCAAGAAGGCCCCCGCCAAGAAGCAGCAGCAGAAGCCGCTCGACGAGGCCGAGCTCGAGGCGGCGGAGGGATCGGGCGCGGCGGCCGAGGACGACGGCTCCTCCGGCTCGGCCGGCTACTTCCCGTACAAGCCCTACTGCGGCAACTGCGAGAAGGACCTCACCACGGTCACCTCGTACGTCGACGACACCACCGAGCTGTCCTACACCTGCACCGCCTGCGGATTCGCCGAGACCGTCCGGCTGAACGAGTTCAACCGCGGCAAGCTGGTCTGGAAGGTCGACTGGCCGATGCGCTGGGCGTACGAGGGCGTCGTGTTCGAGCCGAGCGGCGTCGACCACTCGTCCCCCGGGTCCAGCTTCCAGGTGGGCGGCCAGATCGTCGGCATCTTCGGCGGCAAGCAGCCCATCGGGCCCATGTACGCCTTCGTCGGCATCAGCGGCATGGCGAAGATGTCGTCGTCGAAGGGCGGTGTCCCCACCGCCGCCGACGCGCTGAAGATCATGGAGCCGCAGCTCCTGCGCTGGCTCTACGCCCGCCGCCGGCCCAACCAGTCCTTCAAGATCGCCTTCGACCAGGAGATCCAGCGGCTCTACGACGAGTGGGACAAGCTGGACGCCAAGGTCGCCGAAGGGTCGGCCCTCCCCGCCGACGTCGCCGCGCACTCCCGCGCGGTGGGCACGGCCGCCGGTGAGCTGCCGCGCACGGTCCGGCCGCTGCCGTACCGCACGCTGGCCTCCGTCGCCGACATCACCGCCGGGCACCAGGACCAGGCCCTGCGGATCCTCTCCGAGCTCGACCCGGAGAACCCGCTCGGCTCCCTCGACGAGGCCCGGCCCCGGTACGACAGGGCCGAGGCCTGGATCAACACCCAGGTCCCCGCCGACCAGCGGACCATCGTGCGTGCCGAACCCGACGCCGAACTGCTGAAGTCCCTCGACGAGGCCTCCCAGCAGTCCCTGCGGCTCCTGCTCGACGGACTCGCCGGCCACTGGTCCCTGGACGGTCTCTCCCACCTCGTCTACGGCGTTCCCAAGGTCCAGGCCGGCTTCTCCGCCGACGCGGGCCCCAAGGAACTCCCGCCCGAGATCAAGACCGCCCAGCGGACGTTCTTCGCCCTGCTCTACCACCTGCTGGTGGGGCGTGACACCGGCCCGCGGCTGCCCACGCTGCTGCTGGCCGTGGGCCAGGAGAGGGTGCGGGCCCTGCTCGGGGAGTAGACCCGAGAAGGACGACCCGGGCTGCCCGGTCGGACGAAACGAGGGGGGGGCCCGGGGGGACACCCGGCGCCCCCCCCCGCCGATGCCGGGGATACGCCCCGCCCCGGGGTGGGGCGCGTAGAGGTTCCCCGCCAGACGGGTGTGGGAGAGCCGCAACACAGTG
>NZ_JBHWUU010000107.1:0-28138 GCF_042737375.1 Streptomyces sp. NPDC060000 | reverse complement strand
CTCCCGCCACGGGGGTCGGGAGGGCGGCGGCCCCGAGCAGTGGGTGCCGTCCTGATCGCGAGCGGCCGCCGTGCGAAGGTCCCCGGGCCTCGCGCTGCGGCCGCTCGGCGTTTGAGCGGGCCAGAAACCAGCGGATTCCGGCCAACCTCGTCCGGTCGCGTGAAGACGGCGCGGCAACCGGAGTATTGCGTGGGCCGGATCTTCTCCGTCCCGGCGCTCAGCGGCTCGGTCCCTGACGTACCGGGAGCACCCGCGGCACCCGGAGTGCCAGGAGCATCTCGACGTCCGCTACCGGCTGCCACCCCCTTTCTCCGAGTACGGGCAGGTCGGCGGAGGTGAACCGGGGGACGGGCCGATTCCCGGCGGTCGGCCGGCCGCCGGGTGCAGAGGTCCGGCGTCGGGCGGGACGGCCGGGTCGGCTGCCGCGTGGAACCGCCGACGCGCCGGCCCACCTCGCGCGCGGGGGAGCGACCGTCATGTGCCGTTGCGCGGGTGCACGCCCTTCGAGCGGTACGACGCGCCGTCGCTTGGCCTCCCCGTCGCGGGGAAGGCGGGTGCGCCACCGCCGCACCCGGCGCCGGTCACCCTCGTCGGCCGGTCACCGAGCCGACCCGGACTCCCGCCACACCGACCGGAACCAGCGCCTCGACCAGGGATTTCCCCTGTGGGCGACGGTCGAGAAGGGTTCGTGGGGGGTGTGCCCGGCCCGTCCCACCGGCGTCGGCTCGCTGCGGCCCGCCCTCCACCGACGGCACCGGCGCCCCAAGGGCCCCGTACCGCGCTCGACGCGCGAACCGCCGCGTCACACCCTGCAGTCGCGCTCGGGGCAGGGGGCGGACGCGCCGTGCGCGCCCCCTCGTCCGGGAGCCCGGACGGCGCTGTGCGACGGTCGCCCCGCCCCCGGGAGCGTCCCGCGGGACCGCCCCAACATGGCTGAACACCCGGTCGTCAATGGTTCGACATGACTGGCGCGGTGCCGACCGGGCAAGGATCCCCGTGAACGTGTTCGAGCAGAGGGGAACCCACATCGACACGCGGGCGGGGGTCATGGAGAGGCAGGCACGGGGAAGCGGTTCGACGGCGGTCGCGGGCACCTCGGCGACGAGACGGACGGGGGACGACGCGGCCGAGGACCTGGAGCAGGGCCGGGCGTCGCAACTCAGGCGCCGGCTCGGGCGGGCGGACCTGCGGGCGGTGCCCGAGACGCGCCGGGCCCTGCGGGAGCTGTTGCGGGACTGGGGGAGGCCGGGGCGGTCGGAGACGGCGGAACTGCTCACCAGTGAACTCGTCACCAACGCGCTCGTGCACACCGACGACGAGGCGCTGCTGACGGCCACCGTCTCACCGTCCGGCCTGCGGGTGGAGGTGCGGGACTCCGCGGCCCACCGCCCCCGGCCGAGGGTGCCGAGCGCCGACGAGGCCACGCACGGCCGGGGTCTGGTCCTGGTGGAGTCCCTCGCGGACACGTGGGGGGTACGGGCGCAGGGCGGCGGGAAGGTCGTCTGGTTCGAGCTGGGCGCCGGAGCCGCGTGAGCGACGGCCGGCGACGCGCGTCGGTTGCCGGGCAACGGGAGCCACGGGCAACGGGAAGGGGGCGCGACCTCGGCGGTCGCGCCCCCTTCCCGTGGTATCCGGCGGATCGTCAGCCGAACTGCTGCTCCAGGTCCTTGAGCTTGCGCTCCAGGGAGTCGAGGCGCGGCAGGGCCATGGTGTCGTCCTCCGCGGTGAGGTCGACGGTGAGCGAGGAGTCAGAACCGTGGCGAACGGGCGTGAGGGAGGGCCGTGAGCGTAGGGGCAGCTGCTCCGCCGAGTTGGCTATGGCAGGCTCCGCGGAGACCCGCTCGGCCGTGGCCGGCTCCAGGGCGGCCGGGGCCTCCGCCTGACGGCCACCACCGCCGCCACCGCGGCCGGGAAAGCGAGGGCCGTGTCCCCGGCTGATCGCCTTCAACTGAGCCCGCTCGACACGGTGCTGCTCGCGGCGGCGCAGCTTCGTCTCTTCCTTGCGGGCCTTGTCCTCACGGACCTCGTCGACGGCCTCGTCCAGGCTGCGCACGTTCTCGAGCAGCATCAGCGACCAGGCCCTGTAGGTCTCGCGGGGGGCACGTGCCCAGCGCACGACGCGGATCTGCGGGAGCGGACGGGGCACGAGACCCTGCTCGCGCAGCGCGGCCCGGCGGGTCTGCTTGAGGGCCCGGTCGAAGAGCACGGCCGCCGAGAGGGACATGCCGGAGAAGAACTGCGGCGCGCCGTCGTGACCGAGGCCCCTGGGCGCGTGCACCCAGTTGAACCAGGCCGCCGCTCCAGCGAACGTCCAGACGAGTATCCGGGAACCGAGCGCGGCGTCGCCGTGACTGGCCTCGCGGACCGCGAGCACGGAGCAGAACATGGCCGCGCCGTCGAGGCCGAACGGGACCAGGTACTCCCAGCCGTTGGTGAGGCCCAGGTTCTGCTGGCCGAAGCCGACCAGTCCGTGGAAGGAGAGCGCGGCGGCAACGGCCGCACAGCAGAACAGAAGGACGTAGGAGGCGGTGCCGTATATGGCTTCCTTGCGCCGGCGACGCTCCTCGGTACGCTCCCACGAATCGTCCGCGTTCGCGTTTGCCCCGGAGGAGCGCTTGCCGCGCGCGAGCACCGCCACCGCCGCCAGCATGCCCAGGAGCAGTACGGCGCCCGGAAGCAGCCAGTTCAGCGATATGTCGGTCAATCTCATCAGGGGTCCCTTGCATTGGGATAGGGCGTAACGCCCGCCATAGTGGCGCAATCCCGCCGTCCCTCAGGGGGTTTCGGGGCAAGAGGCCGCCAAGGAGGTGCAAGGGAATGCCCAGGGCGACGTTCTGCTCGAACTGCCGCTTGAGGGGCGGGAGTTGAGTTCGAATAAGACTACCCGTAGGGGTGGTTCCACGGAAAGTTCCCGGGGCAAGTGAGGAAGTTGTGAATTGCCTGTAACCCTGGGAGGAGTCTCGTCCGGGTGATCTTACGGGACGTCCGGCAACGCCCTGACGCCGGGCGGCGCCTGAGGCCGCCTCAGCTCGCGGCGGCCGCGGTGAGCTTGGAGACGCGGTCCGCGTCGCAGGTGCGCGGGCAGGTGACGCAGGTGTCGTCGGGGCGCACCGTGTAGAACATGCAGCAGCTCGCCCGGTCCCGGGTGGGCACGGCCTCGCCGTCCGGTCCGGTCAGCTCGCGGAACGACGCCGAGCCGACATAGGGCCGCGTGGCGCCCGGCAGAAGCAGTTCCAGTTCGCGTCGCGCACGGCCCTGCTCGCCCTCGCCGAGCAGCTGGGCGACGTACCAGAGGCCTTCGACGATCTCGTCGGTCACCATGCCCCACAGGGCCCGGCCGCGGCGTCGCGCCGGCGGTCCGAATCCGGCGAGCACCGGTTCGTGGTGCTCGGCTATCGCCGCCCGCACCTCCGCCCGCAGCGCCTCCTCGTCCGGGAGCACCCGGGCGCCGGGCAGCAGCGCCGCCGGGTCGCCGGGCAGGCAGGCGAAGGAGGGGGCCGGGCGGACGGCCATCCGCATGCCGCCGCCGGTGCGGTCGTACGAGACGTGCGTCACGGGGAAGCGGGGCACCCGGCGGTGCAGGAACCAGGGGACGGTGATCAGCAGGCAGGCGGGCCAGGCGTACCGGTGCAGTCCGAAGCTCGCGACGACGTCCGGTCGGGCCGGCCGGCCGTAGTCCCGGACGACCTGTGCGTCGTCCCACGAGAGGAACGCCTCCAGCGCCGCTCCGCCCGCCGCGAGCTCGGCCGCCGTGACCCAGCCGCCGCCCCGCGGGAACGGTTCCGTGGGCCCCAGCTCCGTGACGGTCAGGTCCGGGAAGACCTCCGCGAGGCGGGCGTAGGCCTCCGCTGTGGCCGACGGAGCTGTGGGCATGCCGGGACCGCCGTTTCGGGAGCGATTAAAGGTAAGCCTTACCTTACCCAGTATCGTCGGGATTTGAACTGACGGCCAGTACGCCTAAGGTGCTTGACGGACGAGTAACAACCCGCCGTAATGACCCCAAGTACCGACAAGGCCGGAGGAGGCCCCGTGGAGCCGAGTGCGCAGGGCTCCACCGGTACCGGATCACCGGCCGCGCAGGAAGCCGACGGCCGGTCCCGGGTGCCGGTGCAGTCGCGGGGGTCCGCCGGGTACGACGAGGGCGCGGAGCGCGACCGCTGCGGTCCGGCGGGCGCCGCACGCGGTGAACACACCCACAGCGAGACCCCCTCGGCCGCCCTCCGCTTCGCCCGAGCGGCGGAACCCGCGGCGCGTCCCCGGCCGGTCGTCCAGCGCGCCTCGGTGCGCGGCCAGATCCTCGACGCCCTGCGCACGGCGCTCGTCGGCGGGGAACTGCTGCCGGGCGAGGTGTACTCGGCGCCCGTCCTCGGCGAACGCTTCGGGGTCTCCGCGACGCCGGTCCGCGAGGCGATGCAGCAGCTCGCGCTGGAGGGTGCCGTCGAGGTCGTCCCCAACCGGGGGTTCCGGGTGATCGTGCGGGACACGCGCGAGCTGGCCGAGCTGGCCGAGGTGCGGGCGCTCATCGAGGTTCCGGTGATGCTGCGGCTCGCCCGTACCGTGCCGGCCGAGCGCTGGGCGGAGCTGCGGCCCCTCGGCGAGGCGAGCGTGCGCGCGGCCGCCTCCGGCTGCCCGGCCTCGTACGCGGAGGCCGACCGCGTCTTCCACCGGGCGGTGCTCGCCCTGTCCGGCAACGAGCAGCTCGTCGGCTTCGCCGAGGATCTGCACCGGCGTTCGCAGTGGCCGCTGGCCGCCGGGCCGGTGCGGCGCGGGCGGGCGGATCTCGTGGCCGACGCGGCGGAGCACATGGCGATGCTGGAAGCGCTGACGGCGGGCGAGCCGGACGTCGCGCAGAAGCTGGTCCGAGGACACTTCGCACCTGCGGGCAGCTGACGCGACCGCCGACGCCGCCGCCCCGGCCCCCGTCGAGACCCCGTCCCCCGGTCGAGGCCCCGTCCCACGGCCCCCGGTCGAGGCCCCGTCCCCCGTCCCCCGGTCGAGGCCCCGTCCCCCGTCCCCCGGTCGAGGCCCCGCCGCCCCGGCCGCCGTCGAGGCCCCGCCGCCCCGGCCGCTGTCGAGGCCCCGTCCCTCGCCACTGTCGGGGTCCCGTCGCTGGGCCCCCGGTCGAAGTCCCGTCGCTGGGCCGCCGGTCGAGGTCCCGTTTCTCGGCCGCTGTCGGGCCTCGCCGCTGGGCGCCTGGTCGAGGCCCCGTCTGCGCCGCCGGTCGAGGCCCCGTCCCTCGGCCGCTGTCGAAGTCCCGTCCCTCGCCACTGTCGGGGCCCCGTCGCTTGGCCCCCGGTCGAAGTCCCGCCGCTCGGCCGCTGTCGGGGTCCCGCCGCTCGGCCCCCGTCGAAGTCCCGTCCTCCGCCCCCGTCGAGACCCCTAGAATTCGCCCACTGGCGGGGCCTCGTCCTCAGACTCCTGACGGGCTCGGGGTCGCCGGTGGGGTCAGTTGCCGGGCCAGCCAGGTGGGTACGCCGCCCAGGAGCCGGAACAGCCGTCGCGCCTCCTCCCGCAGCCGTGAGGCCTCCGGGTCGACCTCCGCGTCCGCCAGCGAGGCGAGCGCCGGGGCGGTTCCCACCAGGTAGCCCAACTCCTCCCGGATGCGCAGCGATTCGGCGAAGCCGTGCCGGGCCTCCGCCACCTCGCCGTCGCGCAGGGCGAGTCCGGCGAGGTGGCGCCAGGTGAAGGACAGCAGCAGCGAGTCGGAGTGGGCCGTGGCCGCCGCGTGGGCCCTGCGGTACGCGGCCCTCGCGGCCTGCGGGGAACGTGAGAGGTTCTCCGCGAGCAGCCCCCGGCGGAAGTCCAGCAGCGCCCGTCCGGCCGCGTCCGGCGGGATCAGCGCCGCCGCCCGGCCGAGCGCGGCCCGCGCCTCGTCCACGCGGTCGCGCACGCCGTGCAGGGTGGCGGCGTAGGCAAGTTGCCCGCGTTCACAAGCGGCCGCGCCGCGCTCCTCGTCGTCGTGGGCGAGCGCCTCCGCCGTGCGCAGCGCGTCCTCGGCGTCCTGCCAGCCCTGCTCCGTGTACAGGCACCGCTCCACGAGCAGCGAGGCCCGCTGGATCGCGCCCGCCGCGCTGTCGGGCGGGATCAGAGCCGCCGCGTCGGTCCAGCAGGCACGCGAGCGCAGCCGCCATACCGCGGTCTGGAGGGGATCGTCACCTGAGGTCGTTCCGGTACCAGACATGGCGGTGTACGCCACGTTGCCCTCCCCGAGCGCGCCGTCGAGCTTTGAGTGGTGGCCGCATCTCAGCACGGATCGCGTGGCCGGGCCAAGGGGGCGGGTGAAGGATTTCACAAAGTCGTGGGACTCCGCACCCGAAGGTCCCCACGGGTCGCGCCGGCGGACGGCCGCCGGCGCCGGTCCGGCGTCAGCTCATCCGCAGGGCCAGGAAGAAGTCCAGCTTGTCCTCCAGCCGCGAGAGGTCACGGCCCGTCAACTGCTCGATCCGCCCGACCCGGTAGCGCAGCGTGTTGACGTGCAGGTGCAGACGGGACGCGCACCGGGTCCACGAACCGTCGCAGTCCAGGAACGCCTCCAGCGTCGGGATCAGCTCGGCCCGGTGGCGCCGGTCGTAGTCGCGCAGCGGGTCCAGGAGGCGGGCGGTGAACGCCTTGCGGACATCGTCCGGGACGAACGGGAGCAGCAGCACGTGCGAGGCCAGTTCCTGGTGGCCCGCGGCGCAGACCCGGCCGGGACGGGCCGCGGCCACCCGCCGTGCGTGCCGTGCCTCCTCCAGCGCCCCGCGCAGCCCCTCCGCCGAGTGCACGGCCGCGCTGACGCCCAGCGTGAGCCGGCCGTCGCCGTCCAGGCCGGACGACAGCGGTTCCCGTACGGCCGCCAGGAGCGCGTCGGCGAGGAGGCCGGTCTCGGAGCCGTCGTGCTCGCTCGACACGGCCGGCAGCGGGATCAGGGCGATGGCCTCGTCGCCCGTGTGGGCCACCGCGACGCGGTCGGAGGGCTCGGGTCCGGTGGCGAGCGGGTCGACGAGGATCTCCTCCAGGAGCGACTGGGCGACCGGGCCGGCCTGCGGGCCGCCCTCGTCCCACTCGACCCGGGCCACGACCACCTGCCAGTGCGGGGCCGCCCCCAGCCCCGGCAGCAGGACCGGCGCGGCCACCCGCAGCCGGGCCGCGATCTCCGCCGGGGCCGCGCCCGTCTGGACCAGCTCCAGCACCTCCTGCGCGAGCCGCCTGCGCACCGAGCGCGCGGCGTCCCGGCGCTCCCGCTCGACGGCGATCAGCTGGGTCACGCCCTGGAGCAGGTCGAGGCGCTCGTCCGCCCAGTCCCCGGCGTCCGCCTCCACGGCCAGCAGCCAGTCCGACAGGACGCTCTCGCGCGCGTCCCGGGCCGCCTGGGGGGTCTGCCGGGTCTGTGCGCGGGCGCCGCCGCGGATCGGGAACAGCGAGTACGTCGCCTGGCCCAGGAGCACCCGGTGCGGCCCGTGCCGCCCGGTGCGGACGGCCGCGAGGTGTTCCGCGGCGAGCTTCGCGCACGCGTCGGGCGACAGCGCCGGGCCCGCCGGCTTCGGGCCCGCGATGAGCCGGCCGACGGGGGACAGGACCCAGGCGCGCAGGTCCAGGTCGGAGCCGAGCAGGTCCAGGACCACGTCAGGGCCGCCGCCCGCCGGACCCGAGGTCATCATCCGGCGGTGCCGGTCCACGACGGCCGCGAGGTCCCCGGCGCGCTCGCCGGACACCTGCCGCACCACGTGCTCCGTGATCGTCGCGAAGGCCACCGACTCGTGCACCGCGAACAGCGGGAGGCGGTGCCGGGCGCAGGCCGCGGCCAAATCCTCCGGAACGTCGCCCAGCTCCGCCTCGCCGGCCGCGAGCGCGGCCACCCCGGCCTGTACCAGGATCCGCACGAACGGCTCGGCGTCCGCCGCGTCCCGGCGCCAGGCCAGGCCCGTCAGCACCAGCTCACCCCCGGAGAGGTAGCGGCTGGGATCCCGCAGGTCGGTGGTCATGACACCCCGTACCGCACGGTCCAGCTCGTCCTCGCCGCCGAGGAGCCTGAGGCCCAGCGCATCGGTGTCCAGCAGTGCGCGCAGCCGCATCTCGTCGCCGCCGTTCTTTGTCTCGAAAACTACGATGAATCCTGAAGGACGCGTGGGGAGAGGGCCACCGCCGGTCCCGGCCCCGGGGACCCGGCCCGTGCGGCGGACAGTCACGAACCGCATTCTTCGATCGCCAGGTCGTTTCCTGCGTTTCCACAGGAAAACGAGGAGGTTACCGAGGACCTCTGTTCATACGAATCTACAAGATGGCCGGACCGACCAGCCAACTCCTTCATGGTTTCCGTGACTGACCCGGTCGGAGCAAGGCGCTGTGTACTGGCCCCACTCCACGTGAACACCACATGTACGAGCCGGGCCCGCCGCACCCGATTCTGGCTCGATCGAGACGACTCACGAGACTCACGAGACGAAGAAGAGAGCCGGTCATGGACTTCCTTCGCCCCGCCAGCTGGGAGGAGGCGCTCGCCGCGAAGGCCGAGCACCCCACCGCTGTGCCGATTGCGGGTGGCACCGATGTGATGGTCGAGATCAACTTCGACCACCGGCGGCCCGAGTGCCTGCTCGACCTCAACCGCGTCGGTGACCTCTACGAGTGGGAGGTCGGCGAGGAGAGCGTGCGGCTCGGCGCCTCCGTCCCGTACACCCGGATCATGGAGAACCTGCGCGCGGAGCTGCCGGGCCTCGCCCTCGCCTCGCACACCGTGGCCTCCCCGCAGATCCGCAACCGCGGCGGAGTCGGCGGCAACCTCGGCACCGCCTCCCCGGCCGGCGACGCCCACCCCGCCCTGCTGGCGGCCGGCGCCGAGGTCGAGGCGGAGTCGGTGCGCGGTACCCGCCGGATCCCGATCGACGCGTTCTACACCGGCGTGAAGCGCAACGCGCTCGCCCCCGACGAGCTGATCCGCGCCGTCCACATCAAGAAGGCCGAAGGACCGCAGCAGTACTCCAAGGTGGGTACCCGCAACGCCATGGTCATCGCCGTCTGCGCCTTCGGTATCGCGCTGCACCCGGGGTCCCGGACCGTCCGCACCGGAATCGGCTCGGCCGCGCCCACCCCCGTCCGGGCGAAGACCGCCGAGGAGTTCCTCGGCGCCGCGCTCGAAGAGGGCGGTTTCTGGGACAACGGAAAGATCATCACCCCGTCGGTCGCCAAGCAGTTCGCGGAGCTGTGCGCCGCCGCCTGCAACCCGATCGACGATGTCCGGGGGACGGCGAGCTACCGCCGTCACGCGGTGGGCGTCATGGCCCGCCGGACGCTGACCTGGACCTGGGAGTCGTACCGCGGCGCCCGCCGCACCGCCAAGGGAGCCGCCTGATGCGCGTCAACTTCACCGTCAACGGACGTCCCCAGGAAGCCGACGACGTATGGGAGGGCGAGAGCCTGCTCTACGTGCTGCGTGAGCGGCTCGGGCTGCCGGGTTCGAAGAACGCCTGCGAGCAGGGCGAGTGCGGCTCCTGCACGGTCCGGCTGGACGGCGTCCCGGTCTGTTCGTGCCTGGTCGCCGCCGGACAGGCCGAGGGCCGTGAGGTCGTGACCGTCGAGGGTCTCGCCGACCACGCCAGGCAGCGCGCCGAGCGCGGCGGTCGCGGAACCGGTTCCCACCGTACGCCGGACGCACCGGGGACCGCGCTCGGCGAGACCGACGGCCGGCCGCCCGAGGGCGCCGAATCCCGGACCGGCGAGGGAACCGGACTCGCCCCGATCCAGCAGGCGTTCATCGACGCCGGCGCCGTCCAGTGCGGCTTCTGCACGCCGGGTCTGCTGGTCGCCGCCGACGAGATGCTGGAACACAACCCGAACCCCACCGACGCGGACATCCGCGAGGCGCTCTCCGGCAACCTCTGCCGGTGCACCGGTTACGAGAAGATCATGGACGCGGTCCGCCTCGCGGCCGCCCGGCAGGGAGAGGCGGTCTGACGATGCCTTCCCCCACTCCCGGCTTCGCCCGAGCGGGCGGTGCCCCCATCAGCGCCCCGCTCGGCACGCCCACCAAGGTCACCCAGGGCTCACGGACCAAGGGCGGCATCGGCGAGTCCACGCTGCGCCCCGACGGCACCCTCAAGGTCACCGGCGAGTTCGCGTACTCGTCCGACCTGTGGCACGAGGACATGCTCTGGGGCCAGATCCTGCGCTCCACGGTCGCCCACGCCGAGATCGTCTCCATCGACACGTCCGAGGCGCTGGCCCTGCCCGGCGTCTACGCCGTGATGACGTACGACGATCTCCCGACCGACGTGAAGAACTACGGCCTGGAGATCCAGGACACCCCGGTCCTGGCGCACGGCAAGGTCCGGCACCACGGCGAGCCGGTCGCGATCGTCGCCGCCGACCATCCGGAGACCGCCCGCCGCGCCGCCGCGAAGATCAGGGTCGAGTACCGCGAGCTGCCCGTCATCACCGACGAGGCCTCGGCGACCGCCCCGGACGCGATCCTGATCCACGAGGGCCGCGACGACCACCACATCGGTCACGTCGCGCACCCGAACATCGTCCACCGCCAGCCGATCGTCCGGGGCGACGCGGCCGCGGCCGCCGCGCGCGCCGACGTCGTCGTCCGGGGCGAGTACACCTTCGGCATGCAGGACCAGGCCTTCCTCGGCCCCGAGTCCGGACTCGCCGTGCCCGAGGAGGACGGCGGCGTCCACCTCTACATCGCCACCCAGTGGCTCCACTCCGACCTGCGCCAGATCGCGCCCGTCCTCGGCCTGCCCGAGAGCAAGGTGCGGATGACACTGGCCGGCGTCGGCGGCGCGTTCGGCGGCCGCGAGGACCTGTCGATGCAGATCCACGCCTGTCTGCTGGCCCTGCGCACCGGAAAGCCCGTCAAGATCGTCTACAACCGTTTCGAGTCCTTCTTCGGCCACGTGCACCGCCACCCGGCCAAGCTGTACTACGAGCACGGCGCCACCCGCGACGGCAAGCTGACCCACGTCAAGTGCCGCATCGTCCTCGACGGCGGCGCGTACGCCTCGGCCAGCCCGGCCGTCGTCGGCAACGCCTCCTCGCTCGGTGTCGGCCCGTACGTCGTCGACGACGTCGAGGTCGAGGCCATCGCCCTCTACACCAACAACCCGCCCTGCGGCGCGATGCGCGGCTTCGGCGCGGTCCAGGCGTGCTTCGCCTACGAGGCACAGATGGACAAGGTGGCGGCCGAACTCGGCATGGACCCGGTGGAGTTCCGCCGGCTCAACGCGATGGAGCAGGGAACCCTCCTGCCGACCGGGCAGCCGGTCGACTCCCCGGCGCCGGTCGCCGAGATCCTGCGCCGCGTCAAGGCGATGCCGCTGCCCCCGGAGCGTCAGTGGGAGAGCAGCGAGGGCGCGGACGTACGGCAGCTGCCCGGCGGGCTGTCCAACACCACGCACGGCGAAGGCGTCGTCCGCGGGATCGGGTACGCGGTCGGCATCAAGAACGTCGGCTTCTCCGAGGGCTTCGACGACTACTCGACCGCCAGGGTCCGGATGGAGGTCGTCGCCGGCGAGCCCGTCGCGACCGTCCACACGGCCATGGCGGAGGTCGGCCAGGGCGGGGTCACCGTGCACGCGCAGATCGCCCGCACCGAGCTGGGCGTCGCGCAGGTGACCATCCAGCCCGCCGACACACAGGTGGGCAGCGCCGGCTCGACCTCGGCCTCCCGGCAGACGTACGTCACCGGCGGCGCCGTCAAGAACTCCTGCGAGCTGGTCCGGGAGAAGGTCCTGGAGATCGGGCGCCGCAGGTTCGGCTCCTACCACCCCGCCTGGGCCACCGCCGAACTGCTCCTGGAGGGCGGCAAGGTCGTCACCGACGGCGGTGAGGTCCTCGCCGACCTGGTCGACGTGCTCGAGGGCGAGAGCGTCGAGGTCGAGGCGGAGTGGCGGCACCGGCCGACCGAGCCGTTCGACCTGCGCACCGGGCAGGGCAACGGACACGTCCAGTACTCCTTCGCCGCGCACCGCGCCGTCGTCGAGGTCGACACCGAGCTCGGCCTGGTGAAGGTCATCGAGCTGGCCTGTGTCCAGGACGTCGGCAAGGCGCTCAACCCGCTGTCCGTGATCGGGCAGATCCAGGGCGGCACGACCCAGGGCCTGGGCGTGGCGGTCATGGAGGAGATCATCGTCGATCCGAAGACGGCGAAGGTCAGGAACCCGTCGTTCACGGACTATCTGATCCCCACGATTCTCGACACGCCGACCATCCCGGTCGACGTGCTCGAACTCGCCGACGAGCACGCCCCCTACGGGCTGCGCGGCGTCGGCGAGGCACCCACCCTGTCGTCGACTCCGGCGGTCCTCGCGGCCATCCGGAACGCGACCGGTCTTGAGCTCAACCGCACACCGGTACGTCCGGAGCACCTCACCGGAACGGGACCCCAAGGGGTCTGAGCGCTGTCGTCCGGGGGTGCCGCACCCTGCCGCATCCCCCGGACCCCCTGTTCGTCTCGGGCCGTCCCACACCCGCCCTGCACACAGCCGTCCACCACGCAGCCGCCCTGCACACAGCCCACAGCCGTCCACCACACAGCCGTCCACCACCCAACCGCAGCCAAGGAGCCCGAGACATGCTGGACATCGCCGAGGAGCTGAACCGGTGGGTCGAGCAGGGCCGTGACTTCGCCGTCGCCACCGTGGTGGCCGTCGGCGGCAGCGCGCCCCGCCGCCCGGGCGCCGCCCTGGCGGTCGACGCCCACGGCACGGCGATCGGCTCGGTCTCCGGTGGTTGTGTGGAGGGCGCGGTGTACGAGCTGTGCCGGCAGGCGCTGGAGGACGGGGAGTCCGTCCTGGAACGCTTCGGCTACAGCGACGACGACGCCTTCGCCGTCGGGCTCACCTGCGGCGGGATCATCGACATCCTCGTCACCCCGGTGCGGGTCGGCGACCGCGTCCGTCCGGTGATCGCGGCAGGCCTGGCGGCCGCCGCCTCCGGCGGGGCCACGGCGCTGGCGCGGATCGTGACCGGCCCGGCCGACCTCGTCGGCCGCGCGCTGCTCGTCCGCCCCACCGACGGCCACGAGGGCAGTGCCGCGTACGAAGGCGGCTTCGGTGCCCATCCGGAGCTGGACCGCACCGTCGCGGCCGAGGCCGGCGCCTTCCTCGACGCCGGCCGCACCGGCGCCCTGGAGATCGCCGAGCAGGGCTCCCGCTGCGGGGCGCCGCTCACGGTCCTGGTGGAGTCGTCCGTCCCGCCGCCCCGGATGATCGTGTTCGGCGCGATCGACTTCGCCTCCGCGCTGGTGCGGGTCGGCAAGTTCCTCGGCTACCGCGTGACGGTGTGCGACGCGCGTCCCGTCTTCGCGACCGAGGCCCGTTTCCCGGAGGCCGACGAGATCGTCGTCGCCTGGCCCCACACGTACCTGGAGCGCACGGCGGTGGACGCGCGGACCGTCCTGTGCGTCCTCACCCACGACGCCAAGTTCGACGTCCCCCTGCTCCGGCTGGCGTTGCGGCTCCCGGTGGCCTACGTCGGCGCGATGGGCTCGCGCCGCACCCACCTCGACCGCAACGCCCGGCTGCGTGAAGTAGGGGTGACCGAGCTGGAGCTGGCCCGGCTGCGTTCCCCCATCGGACTCGACCTGGGCGCCCGTACGCCCGAGGAGACGGCGCTGTCGATCGGCGCCGAGATCGTCGCCGCCCGGCGCGGCGGCAGCGGCGTCTCACTCACCGGCGCGCACACGCCCATCCACCACGACGTGACCTCGGTGCCGACGGGCCGGATCGGCTCGGTGGCCTGAGCCGCCGCCCCGCGCACGGCCGGCCGGCCCGGCCAGGTGAACGGTGTCCGTGAGTCCGCGGGCGGCGCGCAGGGCGGTGTCCGCGCGGGAGCCGTCGCCGGAGTGCCGCCGGGTCGCGGCCGGTTCGGGCACGACCCCGGCCGCCCCGTCGTACGGCATCGGATCGACGTCAGCCGTCGTCATGCGTGCGCCCCCACCCGGGCGGGGACGGCTCGCGCGCGGGAACGGCTCGCGCACCGTCATCTTCCGCGGAGCAGCCGGTTGACCGCGCGTCCGAACACCGAGCGGGCCGTGGCCCCGAGGAGCGGGTCGAAGAGGGACGGCAGGAAGCGCACCCGCACCTCCTCCCGCCAGACCACCCGGGCCCGCCCGCCGGGTCCCGGCCGTACCTCGATCTCGGCCCAGCCCAGGACGACCCTGCCGCGTTTCTCCAGCCGGCACCGGCCCGGCTCGCCGTAGGACGGCGGCTGCCACACGGTCACCTCCATCCGGTCGTCGAAGGCGAGCGGGCCGAGACCCGAACGCGCCACGAGGACCGTGCCCTCACGGGTCGGCGCGGGAGTGAGCACGGTGACGCGGGTGAGCGGTACCACGTCGCCGTGCCGGGACCACTCCGTCAGGCGGCGCCAGGCGTCGTCCAGGGAGAGCGGTACCGTGCGTTCGAGCTGGAAGATGACCACGCGGTGATCGTAGGGAGTCGGGACGGTCCGACAGCGGATTACCCCCCGGCTCACAGGTTCGGACAGACCTTCGCGGTGTGGTCGCCGCTCAGCGGTAGACCTGGCCGGGCACCGCCGCGCCGGGCGCGAGGAGCTGAGGAACCGTCACGAAGACGTATCCGCGCTCCTTCAGCGCGTCGATGATCCCCGGGACGGCCGGCACGGTCCCGTCGTAGATGTCGTGCAGCAGGATGATGCCGTCGCGGTCGGCCTGCGCGAGTACCCGGCGCCGTATCAGCGCGGAGTCGGTCGTCGTGTAGTCCTAGGCGGTCACCGTCCACAGCACCTCGGAGAGGCCCAGCTCGCGGCAGATCCCGTGCACGGTCGCGTCGGTACGGCCCTGCGGCGGGCGCATCAGAGTGGGGCGGCGGCCGGTGAGGCGCTCTATCTCGTCGTCGGGGCGCCGGAGTTCCTCGCGTATCTCGTCCGGCGTGATCTGCGTGAGGATCTTGTGGTCCCAGGTGTGACTGGCCACCTCATGTCCTTCGGCGGCCATGCGTCTGACAAGGTCCGGATACTTCTCTATGTGCCGCGCGCCCAGCAGGAAGAAGGTCGCCGGGACCTGTTTCTCCTTGAGTATGTCGAGCAGGCGGGCCGAGTTCTCGCTCGGGCCGGCGTCGAAGGTGAGGGCGATGCACTTCGCCTCCCGGCAGTCGACGGTGCCGAAGCGGGAGGCCTGGGTGGTGGCCGCGGGGCGGGCCCGGGCGGTGCTCGGACGGGTGGTGTCGGCGCCGCCGCAGCCGGTCAGCGTGACCGCCAGGCAGGTGGCAGCCACCGAGATGGCGACGGCGCGCAACCCGGCCCCCGCTTTCTTCATCTTCCTGGTCAGAGAAGGCATGCCGAGACTATACATAGGGTGTATACACCCTATGTATAGTCTCGGTCGTCATGCGCTCCGCAGGCCGGCGCGGGCCGGCCAGGACCTCACTGGGCGTAGAACGTGGCGTCGCCCTTGTCCGTCGCCGTGCTCGGTGTCTGCACGTACAGCAGGTAGTTGTAGTGACGGAGGTAGCGGCCCGCGTAGTTGTACGACTCGTACGAGATCCCCGCGGAGTCGGCGAGACCGGCCCGCTGGTAGAAGCTCGCGTCGGACGCGAACGCCGACGTGCCGTCGCTCTTCTCCAGCCACACCTCGAAGTTCTTGTGCCGCAGGTAGTAGCCGGGGAAGCCGGTCGACTCCAGGGAGACCGTGCCGGTGCCCGCGAGGCCCGGCACCACCCGGAACTGCGAGTCGGCGAGCGGGCTGACGTTCGCCTCGATGCGGGCGCGGTACTCCCAGTGCCGGATGAAGCGGTCCGCGTAGTTGTACGAGGAGAAGCGCTGCGGGGTGACCCCGTCGGCCACCGGGATGCCGAAGTCGGGGCTGCCGTCCGCCTTCCAGTACAGCTTCTGCACGCGGGTACGGCGGTTGGGGTCGTTCAGCGGGTCACCGGTGATGTCCCGGTAGCTCCGGTCGTGGTAGACGAGGATGTCGGACCTGCCGTCCTCGGAGACCGTGAAGGAGTTGTGGCCCGGCCCGTACTGCGAGGTCGAGGCGTTCGTGGTGAAGACGGGCTGCGCACCCTTGGTCCAGGACGCCGGGTCGGTCAGGTCGGCCGTCGCGGAGGCGGTCAGCATGCCCAGGCAGTAGTTGGCGTCGGTCGCGCTCGCCGAGTAGGTCATGAAGACCTTGCCGCCGTGCTGGATCAGCGCGGGACCCTCGTTGACCTTGTAGCCGATCGTCTCCCAGGACAGCGTCGGCTGCGAGATCTCCGCCGGAGTGCCCTGGATCGTCCAGGGGTTGGCCAGCTTCGCGATGAACAGGCTGGTGTTGTTGTCCTCGGACGGGTTGCGCTGGGCCCAGGCGAGATAGCGGACGCCGTTCACGACGAACGTGGTGGAGTCGAGTGAGAAGCTCTCCCACGTGGTCTTGATCTGGCCCTTCTCGGTCCAGGTGGCGGTGAGCGGGTTGGCGCCGGTGCCTTCGAGGACGTACATCCGGATCGCCCAGACGTCACTGGTGGACCCGGCCGCGAAGTACACGTACCACTTGCCGTCGATGAAGTGGATCTCCGGCGCCCAGATGTGGGCGCCCATGACCCCGCTGCTGTGCTTGGTCCAGATGGTGACCTCCTGGGCCGTCGACAGGCCCTGGATGGTCGTCGCCCGGCGCAGCACGATGCGGTCGTACTCGGGGACCGTGGCGGTGAAGTAGTAGTAGCCGTCGGTGTGCTTGTAGATGTGCGGATCGGCGCGCTTCTCGGCGATCGGGTTGGTGTACGTCACCGCGGGGGAGTCCGGCACGGCGGCCTGGACGGGGGTGCCCAGGCCGGTGAGGACGGCCGCGAGGGCGACGAGGCCGGCCAGGAGCAGCCGAACGGCGTTGCGTCTCAAAGGAGTTCTCCAGATGGGGGGAGTTTTCCGGTGTTTTCTTCAGGGGGCGGGGCGGGGCGGGGCGGGGTGAGGGGGTCGGGGCTCAGGTGGTGGGCACGAGGCGCCACTGCTGGCAGGTGTTGTCCAGCCAGGTCCACTGCCGTACGTCGGTGCCGTTCGCGGTGCCGCAGTCCGCCACGTCGGCGACCTTGCCGCTGTTCTCGCCCGCCAGCCGGACGTAGTCGCCGCTCGCGGTGAACAGGAGCCGGAAACGCTGGCACTTGTTGTTCAGCCACGACCACTGGCGCAGGTCGGCGCCGTCGGCGGTGGAGCAGTCGGCGGTGTCCATCACCCCGCCGGTGGCCACGTTCACCAGTCGGCTGGTGTCGTCGCCCTGGTCCTCGATCCGCCACTTCTGGTTGGCGCCGCCGGTGCAGGTCCACTGCGAGATGTTCGTGCCGTTGGCCGTGGAACCGCCCTCGACATCAAGGCACTTGCCGCTGTTGCGGTTGACGAGGGTGTACGCCGTCGGGGTCGCCGCCGTCTCGCCGGACGGGCCGGGGAGTGTCGTGCCGAGCGCGACCGGGGTGCCGAAGTTCGGGGTGCCGTCGGCGTTCCAGGTGAACTTCTGGGCGCGGGTCGTGCGGCCGTTGCCGCAGCCGCCGCTCGCCGACGAGTTGGCGTGGTAGACGATCCAGTTCTCGGTGCCGTCGGGTGAGGTGAAGAAGCCGTTGTGGCCCGGGCCGTAGACGCCGCCTGTGTCGCTGCGCTGGAAGACGGGCGTCTGCTTCTTGGTCCACGACGCCGGGTTCAGCGGATCACTGCCCGTCAGCTCCAGTTGCCCGAGCTTGTAGTCGGCGGTCTGGCAGTAGCTGGCGGAGTAGCTGAGGAAGGTGCGGCCGCCGTGGTACAGCGGTTCCGGGCCCTCGTTGACGGGCGCGCCCACCCGCTCCCAGTCCAGCGTAGGGCTGGAGATCACCGTGAAGGTGCTGCTCGACAGCGTGTACGGGTTGCTCATCGGCGCGATGACCAGGCTCTGCGCGCTGCCGTTCACGAAGCCGCTGCCGACGAGATACAGGTTCCCGTTCGCCTGGAGCACGCTCGCGTCGATCAGCCAGCCGCCGGGCGTGAGGTTGGAGCCGGTCAGGGCGCCCTTGTAGGTGTACGGGCCCAGCGGGTCGGTGCCGGAGCTCTCCAGGACGTGGGTGCGCTGGGAGTCGCAGCAGGCGGTGCCGCCCTGTCCTGCCGAGTAGTACAGGTACCAGTGGCCGTTGAAGCGGTGGATCTCCGGCGCCCAGATGTTGGTGTTGCGGGTCGAGGTGGTGTCCGACCACACCTGCACGGTGGGCGCGGTGGCGAGACCCGCCAGGGTCGGCGACTTGCGCATGCCGAGGACGCCCGTGAACGTCGTGGTGATCAGGTAGTAGTTGCCGTCGTGGTACTCCAGCCAGGGGTCCGCGCCCTTGGCCGACTTCAACGGGTTGGTGTACGGGCGGCCGTCGGCCGCGGCCACCGGCTGGGTCGCCGCCACGAGGGCGACGAGAAGGGCCAGCACGCAGACGAGCAGGGGTCTGCGGCGGAACTTCCGAGGCATACGGGACCGTCCCTTGTCCGTGAAACTGCCTGTCCGGGATTTCGAACATGGTTCGTAACTTCGGCCAGAAGATAAGGGGCCCGCATGTCCTCGTCAATGGTTTCGACAGCCTCACCGGCATCGGGAATCGCCTGGGACAACAGCCGCCGCCGCGCGGCCGGTCCGGTGCGGGGAACGCGCCAGGGCGCCCCGCCCGGCCACTGTGGGACCGGGCGGGACGCCCTGGAGGTGCCGCTGTTCCGTTTTCCGCCTCTCCTGACGGAGAGTCGGGGATCAGACCAGGTCGAACCGGTCGAGGTTCGAGACCTTGACCCACGCGGCGACGAAGTCGTTGACGAACTTCGCCTTCGCGTCGTCGCTCGCGTAGACCTCGGCGAGCGCGCGCAGCTCGGAGTTCGAGCCGAAGACGAGGTCGGCGCGGGTGCCGGTCCACTTGACCTCGCCCGTGGCGGCGTCGCGGCCCTCGAAGGTGGCCTGGTCCGCGGAGGTCGACGACCACGTCGTACCCAGGTCGAGCAGGTTGACGAAGAAGTCGTTGGTCAGCTTGCCCGGAGCGTCGGTGAGGACGCCGTGCGAGGACTGGCCGTGGTTGGCGCCCAGCACGCGCAGGCCGCCGACCAGGACGGTCAGCTCGGGAGCGCTCAGGGTCAGCAGGTTCGCCTTGTCGAGCAGCAGGAACTCGGCCGGCAGACGGTTGCCCTTGCCGAGGTAGTTGCGGAACCCGTCGGCGGTCGGCTCGAGCGCGGCGAACGACTCGACGTCCGTCTGCTCCTGCGAGGCGTCCACGCGGCCCGGGGTGAAGGGGACCTCCACGACGTGACCGGCGTCCCTGGCGGCCTTCTCCACGGCGGCGGCACCACCGAGGACGATCAGGTCGGCCAGGGAGACCTTCTTCGCGCCGGAGTTGAACTCCTGCTGGATGCCCTCCAGGACGCGCAGCACCTGGGCCAGCTCGTCCGGGTTGTTGACCTCCCAGCCGCGCTGCGGCTCGAGGCGGATACGGGCGCCGTTGGCGCCGCCGCGCTTGTCGCTGCCGCGGAAGGAGGAAGCCGAGGCCCACGCGGTGGACACCAGCTGCGAGACGCTCAGTCCGGAGGCGAGGAGCTTGGCCTTGAGGGCCGCGATGTCCTCGGCGCCGATGACCTCGCCCTCGGCGGCGGGCAGCGGGTCCTGCCACAGCAGGGTCTCCGCCGGGACCTCCGGGCCGAGGTACAGGGACTTCGGGCCCAGGTCGCGGTGGGTCAGCTTGTACCAGGCGCGGGCGAAGGCGTCCGCGAACTCGGCCGGGTTCTCGTGGAAGCGGCGCGAGATCTCACCGTAGATCGGGTCGAAGCGCAGCGACAGGTCGGTGGTGAGCATCGTCGGGAGCTTCTTCTTCGACGCGTCGTGCGCGTCGGGGATGATCGCCTCCGCGTCCTTGGCCACCCACTGCTTGGCGCCGGCCGGGGACTCCGACAGCTCCCACTCGAAGCCGAAGAGGATGTCGAAGAAGTCGTTGCTCCACTGGGTGGGCTTGGTGGTCCAGGTGACCTCCAGACCACTGGTGATGGCGTCGCCGCCCTTGCCGGTGCCGTAGGTGGACTTCCAGCCCAGGCCCTGCTGCCCGAGGGCGGCGGCCTCGGGGTCGTCGCCGACGTTGTCCGCCGGACCGGCGCCGTGGGTCTTGCCGAAGGTGTGACCACCGGCGATCAGGGCGACGGTCTCCTCGTCGTTCATCGCCATGCGGCGGAACGTCTCACGGATGTCGCGGGCCGCGGCCAGCGGGTCCGGGTTGCCGTTGGGGCCCTCGGGGTTGACGTAGATGAGGCCCATCTGGACCGCGCCGAGCGGGTTCTCCAGCTCGCGGTCGCCGGTGTAGCGCTGGTCGTCGAGCCAGGTGGTCTCCGGGCCCCAGTACACGTCCTCGTCGGCCTCCCAGACGTCCGCGCGGCCGCCGGCGAAGCCGAAGGTCTCGAAGCCCATCGTCTCCAGCGCGACGTTGCCCGTGAGGATCAGCAGGTCGGCCCAGGAGATGGACTGGCCGTACTTCTTCTTGACCGGCCACAGCAGACGGCGGGCCTTGTCGAGGTTGGCGTTGTCCGGCCAGCTGTTCAGCGGCGCGAAGCGCTGCTGTCCGCGGCCACCGCCGCCGCGGCCGTCGCTGATGCGGTAGGTGCCCGCGCTGTGCCAGGCCATACGGACCATCAGCGGGCCGTAGTTGCCGAAGTCGGCGGGCCACCAGTCCTGCGAGGTGGTCAGCACTTCGGCGATGTCCTGCTTCACGGCCGCCAGGTCGAGGGCCTCGAACGCCGCGGCGTAGTCGAACTCCGCGCCGAGCGGGTTCGCCACGACCGGGTCCTTGGCGAGGATCTTCAGGTTGAGCCGCTCCGGCCACCACTGGCGGTTTCCGCCGCCCTGGGTCGGGTGCGCGGCGCGACCGTGGGCGACGGGGCAGCCGCCTGCCTCCGCCGCCTTCGGCTCGGTCACGATCGCGTCATGGTTCTCGGTCATGGGGGAATCCTTCTGTGGTCGGATCACGTGCTCACGTACCGCAGATCTCGGGAACCGCGGTACCACTGCGGGTGCTCAGGTGCTCAGGTGCTCAGGTGCTGCGGGCGGTGGAACAGTCGGGGCACAGGCCCCAGAAGATGACCTCGGCCTCGTCTATCGCGAAGCCCCGGTCGTCGGAGGCGGTCAGACAGGGCGCGTGACCGACGGCGCAGTCGACGTCGACGACGGCGGCGCAGGAGCGGCAGACGAGGTGGTGGTGGTTGTCCCCCACGCGTCCCTCGAACCGGGCGGGGCTGCCCGGGGGCTCGAGGCGGCGCACCAGTCCCGCGGTGGTCAGCGCGTGCAGGGCGTCGTACACGGCCTGGAGGGAGATGTGGCCGACACGGCCGCGCACCCCGGTGGCGAGCGCCTCGACCCCGAGGTGGTCGCCGTCCCGGACGGTCTCCAGCAGTGCGACACGAGCGGCCGTCACCCGCAGGCCGACACCGCGCAGCTCGTCGGCGGTCGTCGGTGTACGGGGTGCTGTCATGACGGCGAACCTACTGCATAAACACGAATGATTCAAGAAAACGAATGGTGCAAGTCTGGGAAACGCGGCAAGTCAGAGAAACGATGCGAGCCCGTCGAGGAGCCTGTCGACGGCCTCGGTGTCGTGGTAGGGCGCGAGTCCCACCCGCGGCGCGGGATCCCCGAGCTTCAGCGCGGCGAAGGCCTCGTAGGCGGTCCAGCCGGCAGAGCAGGGTAGCCACGGGAAACGGATCTCCAGGTCTGGGTTCGGGTGGACGATCAGCCTGGCCCGCGGGGGTGCCCCGGGGCATCGTGCCGGTGCTGGCACTCCCGCCTGGTGCCACTGCACGAGCCGGCGTGTCTTTGTCCTCCTCCAGGAGGAGCACCGCATACCGCTCGGGCATGAGGCCGCGATCCACGCGCCTCCGACCGTGCGCTTCGACACGGGGGTGGCCGTCCTGGACTGTCGCGACGAATGGCGGACAAATAACTACGACCGACCCTGACCTGACCTGACCTGACCTGACCTGACCTGACCTGACCTGACCTGACCTGACCGATCCGATCCGGCCGAACCGGCCCCGCCATGTCCCGTCGAGAGGTCCCCGTATGCATTCCGTCCTCGATCTCGCGCTCGACTGTGTCGTCGGCGCGCTCGGGAAGTCCACCGAGTCCACCGGTTCCGGCGAATCCGTCGGCTCGGCCCGCTCCGCCGGCTCCGGCGGACCCACCGAATTCGCCGGAGTCACCCTGCACCGTTCCCCGGACTCGGGACGGGCGCGGTTGGACGACAGGGCGTTCGACTTCAGCAGCGCCGTGCCGTCCGGAGTACGGCTGGAGATGCTCACGGACGCCACCGAGCTCGAGCTCGACGCCCGGCTGAGCGTGGTGCTGCTACCGGGAATGCCGTCCGCCGGCAGTGTCTTCGACCTGGTGGTCGACGGCGAGTTGCGGGAGCCCGTCGTGGCGACGGAACAGAGCCCGGTCTTCCTCGACCCCGCCACCGGCTCCCTGGATGCCCGGCCGGCCGAGCCCGCGACCGTTCGGTTCCGCCTCGGCCGACAGGCGCGTGAACGGCGTGTCGAGATCTGGCTGCCGGTCGCCCCGGCCTGCACGCTGTTCGACGTACGGGTCCCGGACGGGGCGACGTTGCGTCCGGCTCCGGCGAGCGGCCCGCTGTGGGTGCATTACGGCAGTTCCATCAGCCAGTGCTCGGACGCGGACCGCCCGACCTCCACCTGGCCGGCCCTCGTGGCCCGCTCAGCCGGCCGGTCCCTGCTCAACCTGGGCCTCGGCGGACAGTGCCAGCTCGACCCCTTCATGGCCCGCGCCGTCCGCGACCTGCCCGCGACCGCGATCAGCCTCGAACTGGGCATCAACGTCCTGACCGCCGACAGCATGCGGGAACGCGCCTTCGTTCCTGCGTTCCACGGGTTCCTCGACACGATCCGCGACGGGCACCCGGACACACCGGTCCTGGTCATCACCCCCGTCGTCTGCCCGGCCGCCGAGCGGCGGCCCGGCCCCGTACTCGTGGGCCCCGACGGAATGGTCCGCACCGCCGACCGCCCGGCCGAACTCGCGCTCGGCGCGCTCACGCTCACCCGCATCCGCGAGTTGCTGAGCCGGCACGTCGAGCAGCGCCGCAGACAAGGCGACGACCGGCTCCGACTCCTCGACGGGACAACGCTGTTCGGGCCCGACGACGTCGACGGTCTCCCGGACGGCCTGCACCCGGACGCGGCCGGGTACGCGCGCATGGCCGAGCGCTTCCTGCCCCTGTCGTTCGGCGAGAAGGGCGCGTTGCGGTGAACGGGCGGCGGACAGGACGTCAACCGCCGTGCGTGATGGTCACTTTCACGGTCAGCGTGCCCCTGTTGTCCTCGGAGCAGGTCCCGGCGGTGTCGTTCATGCCCAGTTGCAGGGTGCCGTTCCCGGTGGCCCGGAAGGTCAGCGACTTTCCGACGGTGTGGACGGGGAAGTCCTTGTCGCCCGCGAGGACGGCCAGCAGGGTGCCGAACGGCGCCGAGGGATCGACCTTGCAGTCCTTGGCCCCCTCCAGCAGTGTGTCGGTGTCCGCGTCGTAGCCGGCCGGACCGGTCATGGGCATGTTCCGGTGGTCGGCCGTCCACCGTCCCGAGACGAACCGCACGGTGACCTGGTCCCCGCTCTGCACGGCCGCGCCGGTCACCGGCTGCCAGCCGGTCGCCGACTGGACGACCTGGCGGACGGTCGTCGTCTTCGGGTCCTCCTTGAGCGGCAGCCCCCCGGTGAGGAACAGGCCGCCCGCGACGCCCGCCGCCAGCACCGCCGTACCGGCCGCCGCCCACCACAGCCGCTTCGGGCCCGCCGAGCGGGACGGCCGGGCACCCACGGTCCGGAGCGACGTGGTGTGCCGCGCCGTAGGCACGGTCCCCCCGGCCGGGACGAGCCGCTGCCGGCCGCTGGTCACTGTGTCCGCGTCGGCCACCGGGGAGGACGGCCGGAGCACGCGCAGCGTCGCCGTCGGCAGCGGTCCGGCGTCCGCCTCGCCCGCCGCGACGCGCCGCAGTGCGGAACGCGCGCCGGCCGCCGAAGGGCGCTCGTCCGGGGACTTGCGCAGCAGTGCCTCGACGACGGGCCGCAGCGGGCCGAGCCGCTCCGACAGCACGGGTTCCTCGTACGCCACCGCGTGCAGCGTCGCGGGCCCTCCCGGCCTGCGGAAGGGGGACTGGCCGCCGCAGACCGTGGCGAGGGTCGCACCCAGTGACCACAGGTCGGAGGCCGGGCCGGTCTGCGCTCCGGTCATCCGCTCGGGAGCCATGAACTCCAGCGAGCCGACCATTTCACCGGTGGTGGTCAGGAACTCGCCGTCGTCCAGGGCCGCGATGCCGAAGTCGGTGAGGACGGCGCTGCCGTCGCGGCGCAGCAGGACGTTGGCGGGTTTGACGTCACGGTGCAGGGTGCCGGCCGCGTGCACGGCCTCCAGCGCGTCGAGCATCTGCAGACCGAGGGCGGCAGTGCGCTGCGGGGTGAGCGGTCCGCCCTGGGCGACCTGGTGGGCCAGCGAGGGCCCGTCGACGAGTTCCATGACGATCCACAGCCGGTCCTCCGACTCGACCAGGTCGTGGACCCCGACCACGTGCGGGTGCGGCACCCGGGCGACCGCGCGCGCCTCCCGGACGGCGCGGCGCATCCGTATGCGGTGCTCGTCGTCGCCGTGGGTGAGGATGTGCAGTTCCTTGGCGGCGACCGGACGGTCGAGCAACTGGTCGTGGGCGCGCCAGACCGTCCCCATGCCGCCCCTGCCGAGAACGTCGTGCAGCAGATAGCGACCGGCGATCAGCCGCTCCTGGCGGCGTTGCGAACGCGTCGCCGACTGGTCGTCGCCATGTCCCGATGTCACGTGCTCTCTCACGATTCCCTGTGTTCGGTGGGTCGTCGGTCGTTCGAACGGGGCCGAGCATAGCGGAGGGCTCAGGAGTATCGGGTCGTCAACTGCGCTGTGAGATATGGGCTTTGGCCGTGCGGGAAGGCGACTGTCGGACCCCCCTGCGATGCTGTGGCCATGACGGCAACGAACGACTCGACCGGCCCCGACACCCCCGTCGACCCCGTGGACGCGCTGTTGTGGCGGTGGGTGGAACACATCGACCCCGACGGCGAGAAGGGGATGAGACGGCCCGAATGGTTCGTCCGCGTCGGAGACTTGACCCTGGCGGAGGGGGTCACCTGGTTCGGGCTGTCGGCCAGGGGAGGCTGGTATCACGGTGGCCTGCCCTCCGGACTGAGCAGCACCCCGGTGTACGCGGGCTGCTACTGGCGCCGGGAGACGGAGGGGCCGCAGGTGGCCCGGGTGAGCATGGTCGTCCTGCCGCTGGCGGACCCCGCCAGGATCGCAGCGGCCGACTGGAACGACGGATACAACGGCTACGAACCGGCGCCGGTCGACGGGTACGGCGTCCTGTGCAGCGACGTGTTCGATCCGCGGAAAGCCGGCGGCCGCGACGCGGAGGCCGATCTCCGCGAGGCCAGGCGCGTCATCGCGGTCGGCGACCGGGAGGGCCGTCGGGACAACCACGCCGAGATCGTCACCGATCCGGACCGCGGCGGCAACGTCCTGTTCTTCCCCGTCGACGGGGAGGAGCGGGACGGCTACGAGGCGGTCGAGCCCGACGGGACCGTCGTCTGCCTGGCCTTCGTCGCCTACGACTTCGTCTAGGGGTCGGTGTCCGGTGCCGCCCAGCCGTAGGAGGGGGGTGCCGGGTACGGCGAGGTGCCGGGCGCCGTCGGGGGCCGACGGCGAGGTCACGGCTCTGTCCGTCGTCGTGCCGGCCGGCCACGCGGAGCCCGGCGGGCTCGCACCGGCGCTGCGAGCCACGGCCCGGGCCCTGTCCCGCAGCCTCGGCGCCGTCACATCCCCGCCGGCTCCCGGGCGGGGCGACCTCCACCGGCTGAGGTGAGGGTCCGGCAGGATGGGCGCATGACACGAGCCCATGCGTCGCTCGGCAGGTGGGAGCCCGCTCCGTTGGCGGACGTGGTCGCACGGTTCTCCGGCCTGGAGGCCCCCTGGTGGGTGGCCGGAGGCTTCGCGATCGAACTCGCGGTGGGGCACCGCGTCCGGAGCCATGGCGACATCGACGTCCTGCTGCTGCGGCGTGACCAGCACGCGGCTCAGCGGGCACTCCCGGGCTGGCAGTGGTGGGCTGCCGACCCTCCGGGCAGTCTGCGCCCCTGGGCAGCGGGCGAGGTCCTGCCGGTGGGTGTGCACGACATCTGGTGCCGGCCCGGCCCGGACGATCCCTGGCGCATCCAGGTCATGCTCGACGAGTCCTGCGGCCAGGAGTGGGTGTCCCGACGCGACCTTCGTGTGCGTCGCCCGATCAGCACGCTGGGCGCGGCCTCGGCCGACGGGGTCCCCTGTCTGGCCCCGGACGTGCAGCTCTACTACAAGGCCAAGGCTCCGCGCCCGAAGGACGAGGAGGACTTCGACGCGGCGCTGCCCGTGCTCACAGGTCAGCAGCGGCGGTGGTTGATCCACGCGATCGCCGAGACGTACGGCCCTCACCCCTGGATCAGGCGACTGGAGGCATGAGCGAACGCCGCTGTGCTCAGGGGCTTCGGAACTTCCGCCGCGTCCGATCCCCCGGAGAGGCGGAGAGGCGGAAAGCGGGTGGGAAGCGGAAAGCGGGTGGGAAGCGGGAACTGAACGGTGCCCCCGTCCGACTCGTAAGGAGAGTGCAGTTTCGAGCCGGTGGGACGTGGTGGTGATGCGCATGCGGGGGCAGGGAGAGCGATCCTCGCGCCGCATGGAAGCATCGGGCGTCGTGAGGGTGTCCCTGGCGGTGCGGTGCCTGCGTGCGGCGGTGTTCGCCGTGCTGTGCGTGCTGCTAGCCGCCGGGGGACATGTACTGGCCACGGGCGTGGCGCCCCCCGTGTGGGTGCAGGCCGCGGGGGCCGTGCCGGTCTTCCTGGTCGGCGCTCTGCTGGGCGGGCGGGAGCGGTCGCTCGTCGGTATCGGAGGCGGGACGCTGGCAGCGCAGGGCGGGTTGCACCTCGCGTTCCACACCGCTCGGCCGCACGCGGCGATGCTCATGCACGGGATGCGGATGTCCCACTCCCATCCCCACGCCTTGCCCTCTCACGCCCTGACCCCTCACGCCCTGACCTCCCACGCCACCGCCGCGCACATCGGCGCGGCCCTGCTGCTGACCTGGTGGCTGCGGCGTGGTGAGGCCGCGCTGTGGTCGCTGCTGCGGTGGGCGGTCGCGTTCGTGCCGGGGCTCGCCGCCTGGTGGCAGGCGGTGCGGGGGTTCCGGGGTGCTTCGAGGGTGCCCGGCCCCCTGCGCCTCGCCGCTACGGGGGCGTGGCCGCGGCCACAGGTGCTGTTGCGGTACGCCGTGCACCGGCGAGGGCCGCCGACGGGGATGTCGTACGCGATCTGACGCCCGACATTCCTTCTCCCTCAGTACGGAGTTGCACCCAGCCATGTCCACGACTCGCACCACCACCCTGCGCCGGGCCGGCGTCGTCGCCGCCCTCGCCGCCGCCGGAGTCCTCACCGCCGCCGGTGTCGCCTCGGCGCATGTCACCGTGCACCCCGGGAGCTACGCCAAGGGCGCCACGGACGGCGTCCTGACCTTCCGCGTCCCCAACGAGGAGGACGCCGCCGGCACCACGAAGGTGCAGGTCTTCCTGCCGACCGACCACCCGGTGCTCGGCGTGCTCGTCTCGCCACGGGACGGCTGGACCGCCAAGGTCACGAACACGAAGCTCAAGACGCCGGTCAAGACCGACGACGGCACCATCACCGACGCCGTCTCCGAGATCACCTGGACGGGAGGGAAGATCGGTGCCGGGCAGTTCGAGGACTTCGACGTGGCGTTCGGTCAGCTTCCGGACGACGTCGACCAGTTGACCTTCAAGACCCTCCAGACGTACTCCGACGGCAGGACCGTCCGCTGGATCGAGGAGGCGGCGGCGTCCGGCGGGGAGGAGCCGGAGAACCCGGCGCCGGTCCTCGAACTCACCGCGAAGGGCACGGAGAGCACGGAGAGCACGGAGGGCGCGGAAGGAACGACGCAGGACGGCGCCGCCACCGCCCCGGCCACCAAGAAGAGCTCCGCCGGCTCCACGGCCACCGCGTCCAGCAGTGACTCGACCGCCCGGGGGCTCGGTGTCGCGGGGCTGGTCGTGGGCGTGCTGGGACTGGCGGCCGCGGCGTTCGCCGTCGTCCGCGGCCGCTCCGCCGGGTCGCGGGCCGAGTAGATC
>NZ_JBHWUU010000106.1:0-29456 GCF_042737375.1 Streptomyces sp. NPDC060000 | reverse complement strand
GTCTTCCTCGGTGGCCGCGGGTCAGTGGAGCTTGTCGACGGCCGTGACGGTCGTCTTCTTGAAGGCCTTCAGCGGGGCGTCACCGAAGTCGCCCAGCCGGCCCCAGTCCACGACGGTCACCCTCGTGCCGTCCCGGCCGACGGAGAGCAGGCGGATGTCGGTCGCGCCCCAGGACGTCTCGGTGTGCAGGCCGTAGACGTGGGCGCCTTCCTCCACGTTCAGCTTCCCGTAGTCCCTGAGCGTGGCCTCGACCTCCGGGTCGGCCTGCTCGATCCACGCGGGGCAGGACCTGATGTCCTGGTCGATCCGCGAGAACCTGCCCTTCGCCGCGCCGACGCCCGGCAGTTCGACACTCACCTGCCGGGCGCCGGTGTCGAGGTCGGTCCGGAAGTCCCGGTACCAGGAGTCCCGGCCGTCGCCCAGCGCCATGCCGAGGCAGCGGTCCGCCTCCACGTCCGGCGAAGCGCCGGCGGTGACCCGGCCGGCCGTCCAGGACGAGCCGGGCTGCGGCGGAAGGTCGGCGGCCGAGAGGAAGCCGGGCGGTCGCGGGACGGCGGCGTCCGCCGGTGCGGCCAGTGCGGCGCCGAGGGTGAGGCCCGCGGCCGTGAGTGCGGTGAGCCCGGTGAGCGTGCCTGCTCGGATGCGCTTGGTCATGGGTGTCCCCCGTGAGTGAGTGCATGGCTGTGGGTGGTCGCCACGGCGCCGGTTGGTCGGTCCGGCCCTGGTCGGTGCGACACCAAGAGCATCGGCGGTCCGGGCCGCCCGGTGCAACGCTCTTCGCCCGATCGGCCGTGGTGGAACCATCCCAGCCCATCTGACGTGCAGATATATGGGCGCCTGGGATGACCGCCGGGCCGGACCAGCACGGGGGAGAACGGTGTCGACCGACGACGGTGTGGCCGATGTGACGGAGTTCGCGGCGCTGCTGACGGAGCTCAAGGGGCGCACGGAACGCAGTTACGGCTCCCTCGCGCGCCGGCTGGGGATGAACACCTCGACGCTGCACCGGTACTGCGCCGGGGAAGCGGTCCCACAGGACTTCGCCCCCGTCGAACGGCTCGCGGAGTTCTGCGGGGCGACACCGGAGGAACGCCTCGAACTGCACCGGCGATGGCTGCGCGCGGTGGCGGCCCGCCAGCGGAACCGAGCGCCGGAGATCAGGGCGCCCTCGGAGACCACGTCGACCGCGAAGGCCGCCGATGTGCCGACGGGAGCGGAAGCCTCACCTCCGGCGGATGCCGTGACTCGGGAACCGGGCGAACCGGGCGGGAACCAGGTACCGCCTCGGCGTTGGTACCGTCGCAGGCGCACGACGGTCGCCGTCGGGGTCGCCTGCGCGCTGCTCGCCACCCTGGGCACACTGTCCGCGCTGCCCGCCGGTGGCCACCCGTCGGCTTCCGGTGACGTCGTCCGGTCCTCCGCGTCCGCCACGGGTCCGGCCAGGACGGCGGCCCCGCGCGACTCCCCGACGCCCAGCACCGGCCCGGCCGGCTCCGCCGGGGCGGGCACCGCCGCCTCCGCCGGCCGCCCCGGGAGGGCCTCGCCCGCTCCGGACGTCTCCCCGGCCGGCGGCCAGGCCTCGGCGCCCGCCCCGGGCGTTCCGCTCGCCTACACCGTCGATTCCCAGGTCTGGGCGCTCAACTGCAGTCACGACTACGTCATCGGCAAGCAGCCTGCGCAGGTTCCGCCGCCCCCGGCGGAGCAGGACGCCGGACTCTGGGCGAGTGCCCAGGGCGCTGTGCACGGGCGGGAGACCAATGTGCAGATCTCGGTGCAGGGCCGCAGTTCCACGGCCGTCGTCCTGACGGCGCTGCGCGTGCGGGTCGTCGGCCGTGCCGCGCCCCTGCCGGGCACCTCGTACGCCATGGACCAGGGCTGCGGCGGCTCCCTCGGCAAGCGGTACTTCTCGGTCGACCTGGACAAGGACCGCCCCGTGGCGCACGCGGTCGCCGGAAACGACGCGGGCACGCCGATCCCGGCGGTCAGCCTGCCCTATCGCGTGTCCAGCGCCGACCCCGAGGTCCTGCTGGTCACGGCGCGGACCGAGACCTGCGCCTGCGACTGGTACCTCGAACTCGACTGGTCCTCGCAGGGCCGCACCGGCACGGTCCGTGTCGACGACCGCGGCCGCCCCTTCCGCACGAGCGGCATCAAGGGACTGCCCCGTTACTGGTACGGCTCCGTCGACGGTGAACGCCAGTGGGTCCCCGCCGGCTGAGACGGCGCGGGCCCACCGGCGTCCCTTACGGCCGTGGCACGTTACGCAGGTTGGAACGGGCCATCTGAAGCATCCGGCCCACTCCGCCGTCGAGGACGATCTTCGAGGCGGACAGTGCGAACCCGGTCACCATCTCGGCGCTGATCTTCGGCGGGATGGACAGGGCGTTGGGGTCGGTGACGACGTCGACGAGGGCCGGGCCCTTGTGCCGGAAGGCGTCCCTCAGCGCGCCCGCCAGCTGTCCGGGCTTCTCGACGCGCACGCCGTGGGCACCGCAGGCGCGGGCGACGGCGGCGAAGTCGGGGTTCCGGTTGGCCGTGCCGTACGAGGGCAGACCGGCGACCAGCATCTCCAACTCGACCATGCCCAGGGACGAGTTGTTGAAGAGGACGACCTTCACCGGGAGGTCGTACTGCACCAGCGTCAGGAAATCTCCCATCAGCATGGCGAAACCGCCGTCCCCGGACATCGACACGACCTGACGGCGGCGGTCGGTGAACTGGGCGCCGATCGCCATGGGCAGCGCGTTCGCCATGGAACCGTGGGAGAAGGAACCGATGACGCGGCGGCGGCCGTTGGGCGTCAGATAGCGGGCCGCCCAGACATTGCACATGCCGGTGTCGACGGTGAACACGGCGTCGTCGTCGGCGAGTTCGTCGAGGACGGCGGCGACGTACTCGGGATGGACGGGAACGTGCTTCTCCGCCTTCCGCGTGTACGCCTTCACCACTCCCTCGAGCGCGCCGGCGTGCTTCTTCAGCATCCGGTCGAGGAAGCGCCGGTTCTCCTTGGCCCGCACCCGTGGGATGAGACAACGCAGGGTCTCCCGTACGTCGCCCCACACGGCGAGGTCGAGTTTCGAACGTCGGCCGAGGTGTTCGGGCCGTACGTCGACCTGGGCGATCTGCACGTCGTCGGGGAGGAAGGCGTTGTAGGGGAAGTCGGTTCCGAGCAGGATCAGCAGGTCGCACTCGTGAGTGGCCTCGTAGGCGGCTCCGTAGCCGAGGAGACCGCTCATCCCCACGTCGTACGGATTGTCGTACTGGATGTACTCCTTGCCGCGCAGCGCATGCCCCACCGGGGACTTGATCTTCCCGGCGAACTCCATGACCTCGGCGTGCGCGCCGGCCGTGCCGCTGCCGCAGAACAGGGTGACCTTGTCGGCCGCGTCGATCATCGCCACCAGCGCGTCGATCTCGGCGTCGCCGGGGCGGACGGTGGGCCGGGCGGTGACGAGAGCGGTTTCGACGGCCTTCTCGGGGGCCGGCTGATCGGCGATGTCCCCGGGAAGCGAGACGACGCTGACACCGCCGCGGCCGACCGCGTTCTGGATCGCGGTGTGCAGCAGCCGGGGCATCTGTTTGGGACTGGAGATCAGTTCGCTGTAGTGGCTGCACTCGCGGAACAGCTGGTCGGGGTGGGTCTCCTGGAAGTAGCCGAGACCGATCTCGCTGGACGGGATGTGCGAGGCGAGGGCGAGGACGGGGGCCATGGAGCGGTGGGCGTCGTAGAGGCCGTTGATGAGGTGGAGGTTGCCGGGTCCGCAGGAGCCCGCACAGGCCGCGAGCCGCCCGGTGATCTGGGCCTCCGCGCCCGCGGCGAAGGCGGCCGTCTCCTCGTGACGGACGTGGATCCAGTCGATGGCGGGGTTGCGCCGCACCGCGTCCACGACGGGGTTGAGGCTGTCCCCCACGACACCGTAGAGGCGCCTCACTCCCGCGCGGGCGAGGATGTCCACGAACTGTTCGGCGACGTTCTGCTTGGCCATGGATCGACGCACCCCTCAGGTCTCCTCGGGTCCATCCCTCCACAGTGGCCGCGGCGACCCGGTTACGCCTCCCAGACGGCCGCGGCCGTACGGTCGTCGGCGTAGCCCTTCACCCTCACCTGGGTGTCGGCGAGGAAAGCGGCGAGGCCGGGCGGGGTGGGGCCCGACCAGCGTTCCGTCAGGTACGCGGACAGGCCGGGCTCGCCGCGCACGGGTTCGGCCAGGCCGCTGCTGCACATCAGGAGCGTGTCACCCGGGCGGGCTACGGAGGCGCGGAAGCGGAAGGGTTCGCGGGGCGGTCCGGGGTCCGGGTCGTAGGGGTTCGGCGGTGTGGTGATGCCCAGGTCCATGGTGAGCCGGTCTGCGTCGGGTGTCTCGGCGGGCAGCGAGCCGAACCCGACGACCGGCTCGCCCGCCACCTCGCCCACCTGCGGCTCGATGTCCCGCCAGACCCCGCCGCGCAGCCGGAACAGTCCGCCGGTCCCGACGCCGAAGAAGACGCGCGTACGGCAGGCGGAGTCCACGGGCAGCAGCAGACAGCGCAAGGTGGCCGCGTACTCGTCCGGTTCCAGGCCCTGTTCGGCGGCGCCGGCGCGGAGCCGGCCGAGGCTGCGGTCGGTGAGACGGTGCAGGCCCGACTTCAGGTCTCCGCGCCGGGCCGCCCTTATGTCCTCTGCGAGCCGGACGTGACTGCGGCCCACGGCCCGCCCGATCCACCGGCACACCTCGGCGGCCGCCCGGTGCGCTCCCGGGGTCGCCCGGGCGCCGGTCGCCATCGCCACCAGGATCAGCGCGTGCTCGCCCGTGCCGAAGCGGGCGGTGAGGAGCGAGTCACGGCGTGGCTCGCCCCGGTAGCGCGCGGAGTCCCCCCGCACGGACGCGGCCCGCAGCGCGAAGGCCCCGTACCGGGCTCCGTCCAGGACGGTGTCGGCGACCAGATCGTCGAGGTCGTCCGGATCCGCGGGCGGAAGGGCGGTGGGCTCCGCGTCATAGGTGGGCGGCCCGGAACCGACGTAGCCCTTGGAGACGGGCAGGGGCGGATGGGCCGGCGGAACGGGAGGAGCGGGAACGCCGAGGAGGGTGGGGGGATGGTCGGGTGCGGAGTCGGAGGCCGCCGCGGGGTTCGTCCCACCGAGGGAGGACGCCGCGCCGTCGACGGAGTTGGTGATGGCCCTCGGAGGCGGCGGAGGCGGAGGCGGCGCGTGGGCCGGAACGGGTGGCACCACGGGCGGCGGTGGCGGCACGGAGGCTGCGGGCGTTTCGGTACCCGCCCGGCGACCCGACTCCGTGCCCCAGCCCGACCCGCCCGGTGAGACCGCCGGCGGCGAGGGCGGGATGGACGGCAGCGCGGGCGGGATGGACGGCAGCGCGGGCGAAGTGGACGGCGCCGGAGATCCGGCAGCACCAGGAAGCCCTGCCGCCGACGCAACGCCGCCGCTGGCAGCGGCGGAGGAGGCCGGGTCCTGGGGCCCGGGAACGGAGGACGCGGGACCGTGGGGCCCGGGAACGGAGGACGCGGGACCGTGGGGCCCGGGAACGAAAGACGCGGGACCGTCGGGCCCAGGGACGGAGGACCCGGCGGTGGAGGGCCCCGGGGTGTGGGGCCCGGCGGTGGAGGGGCCCGAGGCCTGGGGCCCGGCGGTGGAGGGCCCGGCGGTGGAGGGCGCCGAGGCGTGGGGCCCGTGGACGGAGCGCGCGGGGGGCCGGGGCCCGGCGGCGGAGGGCGCGGGGCCGTCGGGCCCAGGGACGGAGGACCCGGCGGTGGAGGGCGCCGAGGCGTGGGGCCCGGCGGCGGAGGGCCCGGCCGTGGAGGGCCCGGCCGTGGAGGGCCCGGCCGTGGAGGGCCCGGCGGCGGAGGGCGCCGACGTGTGGGGCGCGCGTTGGGCGAAGCCCGGCGGTAGTGGGCCGGGCGGGAAACTCGTGGGACCGGCGGGCGTCGCCGACGGCGGCTCCCAGGGAGCCCGGTGCCGCCCCTGCGGACGGACACCCCGGTCCGTTTCGACGGCACCGGCACCGGCACCGACGTCCCCACCCGGCCCGGCCACGTCCCGCCCGGAAACGCGTCCGGCGCCGTCCTGGCCCGTGCCGAGCTCGGCATCCCGTCCAGTGCCGCGATCGCCGTCGCTCCGGACGTCACGCCCCTCGTCGCCGCGTCCGGCACCGGCACCGGGACCGGCACCGGCCTGTTCCAGGTCCGGTCCGCCCGACGGCCCGGTGTCCCGCCCTGGGGCGGATTCGGTGGCGGGTCGGCTTCTGGGCGGTGGAACGGTGGCCTCCGGGGAGGGCGGCGTTCCTGCCGTCGTGGCGGTGGGCGAGGTCCACCAGTCGGTCCGCCCGCCGGGACCGGACCGCTCGGCGCGGGGTGCCGGCACCGTGCCCGGCACGCCGGGAGCGTCCGCGCCGCCGGTGTCCTCCGGGCGCCGCGGGGCCGCCGCTCCCCCCGTGCCGACGCCGTCCCCCGTACCCGCGGAGCGCACCGCTCCGGCGGCCGAGGCGAAACGGTCGTCCAGGGAGTCGCCGGTGCGCGCGGGCCCCGTGTCCTCGGTGGCGTCGTCGTACAGCTGCCCCCACCAGTCGTCCTCGTGACCGGTGGGCCTTCCCCCCTGCTGGCTCATGCCCCCGATTGTCCACCGCACGGGCCGGTTGAAAACGGGGCATCCGGAAAATGCGCCACGCCGAGTGTGTCGAACAGCAGGCCGAGTGACTCCTGGACAGCGGTGCGGGGCGAGGTGCGGCAAGGGCCGCCGGGCGGTTCCACCCCCCACGGGAGAACCGCCCGGCGACTGGGGTGACCCGGCCTCATTTCCCCTGTGCGCCGCTGCGCGTGATGAGCCCGGATCACGTTCTCGAGAGATCTCGGGGGCGCGGTGTGGTGGTCGGCCGGCCCGAGTCTGCACGGCGTTGCCGGACATCCGCCGCGGATGGCCAGGGGATGATCACGTGTTACCGCCGTGGCCACACCTTGGCAGAGTGGCCGGCGGTACGGCGATGATGTGCGGCGGCGGGTTTACGCCGTGGCTGTTTCCCGCCACTCACGGGACGTCAGAAGGAGGAAGCCACCCGATGCTGAAAGCGATAGGGCTCGACGAGACGCACGAGTCGGCGTACCGGGCGCTGGTGGCCGTGGGCGCCGCCGACGTGCCCGACCTGGCGCGCCGGCTGACCCTCGGCGAGCACGACACCGAACGCGCGCTGCGACGGCTGGAGCGGCACGGCCTCGCCGCGCAGTCCTCGGGTCGCCCCGGTCGCTGGGTGGCCGCGCCACCGGGCGTCGCCCTGGGCGCACTGCTCACCCAGCAGCGGCACGAGCTGGACAGGGCGGAGCTGGCGGCGGCCCTGCTGGCCGAGGAGTACCGGGCGGCCGCCGCCGAACCCGCTGTGCACGATCTGGTCGAGGTGGTGACGGGCGCCGCCGCCGTCGCCCAGCGCTTCCTTCAGATCCAGCTCGGGGCGAGCGAGGAGGTGTGCTCGCTGGTCACCGGCACCCCGGTGGCCGTGACCGGCGGCGAGAACGACGCGGAGGAGCAGGCGGCGGCGCGCGGGGTGCGCTACCGCGTCGTACTGGAACGCGCGGTCCTCGACCGGCCGGACGGCATGACGGAGCTGACCGCCGCGCTGGGCCGGGACGAGCAGGTGCGGGTGGTGGACCAGGTGCCGACGAAGCTCGTCGTCGCCGACCGCACGCTCGCCCTGGTGCCGCTGACCGGCCGCTCGGCCGAGCCCGCCGCACTGGTGGTGCACGCCAGCGGGCTGCTGGAGCTGCTGTCGGGCCTGTTCGAGTCGGTGTGGCGGGAGGCGCTGCCGCTGCGCCTCGGCGCGGCCGGTGTCGCCGAACAGGCTCCGGACGGTCCCGACGCCACCGACCTGGAGATCCTGTCCCTGCTGCTGGCCGGGATGACCGACGCGAGCGCGGCCAAGCAGCTCGACCTCGGGCTGCGGACCGTACAGCGCCGGGTAAAGGGGTTGATGGAGCTGACGGGCGTGACGACCCGGTTGCAACTGGGCTGGCACGCGTACGCACGCGGCTGGGTGGCCAGGGAGCACTGACCCGCCGGTCCGGGGGCCCGCGGGTCCGAGACTCCGTGACCGTGACCCGCAGGTCCGCGAGTCGATGGGCCTGCGGGTCCGTGGGTGGGTGCGGGTCCGTGGGCCCGCTCCGCGAGTCCGTGGGCCCGCGAGTCCGCGAGTCCGTGGGCCCGCGCGTCCGTGGGCCCACGTCCGCTCCGCGAGTTCGAGGCCGTACGCCTTGACCTGCGCGTTCTCCTCGGTTCGGGCACCCTGGGCAGATGGGAGTGTCACAACTCCTGCTGGTCGGACTGGTCATTCTGCTCGGCCTGTGCGGAGTGCTGGTGCCCGGGGTGCCGGGGTCGTGGCTGGTGTGGGCCGCGGTCCTGTGGTGGGCGCTGGAGAATCCTCAGCCGGCCGCCTGGGCCGTGCTGGTCGGCGCCACGGTGACGCTGTTCCTGTCGCAGGTGGTGCGCTGGGCGCTGCCGCCCCGTCGGCTGCGCGAGAGCGGCGCGACCCCCCGCATGGCGGTGTACGCCGGGCTCGGGGCGTTCCTCGGCTTCTTCCTGCTCCCGGTACTCGGTGCGATCCCCGGCTTCATGGGCGGCATCTACCTCTCCGAACGGCTCCGTCTGGGCCGCCACGGCGAAGCCCGGGCGGCCCTGCGCACGGCGATGCGCTCGGGCGGCTCCAGCGTCCTCACGGAGCTGTTCACCTGCCTGTTGATCATGGGGGCATGGCTGGGGGCGGTTCTGTGGGGGTGACGCCTCCAAAAGGCCGCACCGATGCGCCGGTGGAGGCCTGGAACAGGCCTAGAACCGCTCCTGGAGCGAGCCCTCCAGCGCGAGCAGCCGGACCTTGCGCTCCAGCCCGCCCGCGTATCCCGTCAGCGCGCCGTCGGCGCCGATCACCCGGTGGCACGGGCGCACGATCAGCAGCGGATTCGCCCCGATCGCCCCTCCGACGGCGCGTACGGCCATCCGCGAGGCGCCGACGCGTGCGGCGATCTCGCCGTACGTCGTGGTCGCCCCGTAGGGCACGGAGTCGAGGGCGGCCCACACGCGCTCGCGGAACGCGGTGCCGTCGGAGCGCAGCGGCAGCCGGAACTCCTTCAGCTCCGCGGCGAAGTAGGCGGCGAGCTGTTCCTCGGCGGAGCGGAAGGGCCCGGGGTCGTGCCGCCAGCCGTCCTGCACGGTCCGGCCGCCCTTCTGTCCGGGCACGGACAGGGAGGTCAGAGTGGAGTCGCGGTCGGCGGTGAGGAGCAGCGGACCGAGCGGACTCGGCACGTTGGTCCAGTACGTCAGGTCGGTCATCGTTCCTCCGCGGCGCGCAGGTGGTGCAGGGCGTAGGTGCGCCAGGGGCGCCAGGTTTCGGGGGCGTGCGGGCCGGGCGGCGCGACGTCGGGGTCGCCGAGGGCACGGGCACGGATCTCCGCGATCGTACGGGCGTCGAGGCCGGGCAGCGCGAGCAGCGCTTCCTGGGCGTCGTCCCGGTCGACGCCCGGGTCCAGCCGTACGGTGCCGTCGGCGAGGGCGGTGGCGAGGGCGCCCAGCGGCCCGTCGAACCCGGACACGGACCCGGACCCGGACCCGGACCTGGACCTGGACCCGGACGAGGACGCGGCCTGCGCCAGGACGGCAGGCTCGGGGAAGAGGTGGGTGAGGGTGCCGCAGGGGGCGTCCAGGGCCTTGCCGTAGGCACGGACGAGCAGTTCGGCCGCCGCCCGCCCCACGACCGACCGCACCGCGTACTCCTCCGGATCAGCGGCCCCCGGCGCGCGCAGCCCCGGCCGCGCGGCGACCAGCGGGGCGAGCCGCGGATCGGCGCCGAGCCGCTCATCGACGGCGTACGGGTCGGAGTCGAGGTCGAACAGCCGCCGCAGCCGCTGGACGGCGGTGGTGAGGTCGCGCGGGTCGGTGAGATGCAGCCGCGCGTCGAGCCAGCCTCCGGGGTGGACCGCCGAGGCCCGGCCCGGATCCCCCGCCCGCTCGTCCACGGCGACGATCCCGGTGCCGTACGGCAGCCGCAGCGTGCGTCGGTAGGTCCGCCCGCCGGGCGGCCCGCTCACCTCCTCCACCCCGGCCACCGCCTCCCACTGCAGCAGGTCGAACACCGCGCCCGCGTGGTACGGGCCCCGGTGGGCGAGCCGCAGCGGGATCCCGGCGGACGGGGTGGCGGTGCGACGGGCCGCGCGTACCGCGGCCCGCAGTTCGGTCGGAGTGGCCGCGTACACGGTCCGCACGGTGTCGTTGAACTGGCGCACGCTGGCGAACCCGGCCGCGAAGGCGATCTCCGTCACCGGCAGACCCGTCGTCTGCAGCAGGACCCGCGCGGTGTGCGCGCGCTGCGCCCGGGCCAGGGCGACCGGTCCCGCGCCGAGCTCGGCGGTGAGCTGCCGTTGCACCTGACGGGCGCTGTATCCGAGCCGTACGGCGAGGCCGGTGACGCCTTCGCGGTCCACGACGCCGTCGCCGATCAGCCGCATGGCCCGGCCTACGACGTCGGCACGCGCGTTCCAGTCCGCCGATCCCGGCACGGCGTCCGGGCGGCACCGCCGGCAGGCCCGGAACCCCGAGCCCTGCGCGGCGGCGGCCGTCGCGAAGAACCGCACGTTGTGGCGTTTGGGCGTCACGGCGGGGCAGCTGGGCCGGCAGTAGATGCCGGTGGTGTCGACGGCGAAGAAGAACTCGCCGTCGAACCTGGCGTCCCTGCTGCGGACCGCCTCGTAGCGGGTGTCCTGGTCCGTCATGGGTTCCAGTCTTCGCGCGGAAGGGAAACCCTGCTGGCGGAAATCGGACGTGACGCTGGACCGAGGTACGTGAGCCGGACCGGACGGCATGACGCCGGACGGGACGACGTCAAGCTGCCCTGCCCCTGAAGTGCATTCCGCCGGAGCGGAGCGCCTGACGCCGGAGCGGAGGACGTGACGCCGGACCGGAAGCCGGTAGCCGGCGTCACTCCCCGGGACCGAACACCGGCCGCACGAGCTTCGAGATCCGGCCTCGACACCGGCCTCGAGGCCGGATCCGTGCCTCGAGGCCGGATCCGGTCAGGTGACGGTCAGGTGACGGTCAGCGGGGAGGAGCGGGCCGCCACGGCCCCTGTCCACGCTTCGCCTCCCCCGCCGCCCGGCCGGCGGCCTGCTTGCGCTTCCAGTCCTGACGGACGTCGGCACGCGTCCGGGCGTCGGACTTGGCGACGATCCACCGGTTCTCCCGGACGAGCTTGTGATAGCTCTCCAGTCGGCGCACGGGCAGCTCCCCGTCGTCGACGGCCGCCCGCACCGCGCACCCCGGCTCGGACTCGTGCGCGCAGTCGTGGAACCGGCAGTTCCGGGCGAACTCCTCGATCTCGGAGAAGACCTGGCCGACTCCGGCGCCGGCGTCCCAGAGGCCGACCCCGCGCAGCCCGGGCGTGTCGATGAGGACGCCCCCGCCGGGCAGCGGCAGCAGGTTGCGGGTGGTGGTGGTGTGCCGCCCCTTGCCGTCCAGGTCGCGGGTGGCCTGGACGCCCATCACGTCCTCGCCGACGAGCGCGTTCGCGAGCGTCGACTTGCCCGCGCCGGACGCCCCGAGCAGCACGGAGGTGCCCCGGCCGACGAGACCGGCGAGCTCCTCCACGCCCTCGCCGTCCCGTGCGCAGACGGTGAGCACCGGCACGCCGGGCGCGCTGGTCCCGACGTCCTGGACGAGGTACGACAGCGCGACCGGGTCGGGCACGAGGTCGGCCTTGGTGAGCACGACCACGGGCTGCGCGCCGGACTCCCAGGCCAGCGCGAGGAACCGTTCGATGCGGCCGAGGTCGAGTTCCACGGCCAGGGACATCGCGACCACGGCGTGGTCGACGTTGGCCGCGAGGATCTGCCCCTCGGAGCGCTTGGAGGACGTCGAGCGTACGAAGGCCGTACGACGCGGCAGCAACGTCCGCACGTACCGGGGATCGCGGCCTTCGGGATCGACGGTGACCCAGTCCCCCGTGCACACGACCTTCATCGGGTCACGGGGAACGACGAACTCGGTGTCGGCACGAACGGTTCCGGCCGGAGTGACGACATCGCACAGGCCACGGTCGACCCGCACGACACGACCGGGCAGAAGACCCTGCTCGGCGAACGGGGCGAACTCGGCCTCCCAGTCCGCATCCCAGCCGTACGGCACGAGGGGATGCGAGGAAGACGAGGACGAACCCGCGAGAGAAGAGAAAGACAAGGGGTGACCCTTCACAAGGGAGGCCCCGGCACCGCGCTCAATGGCACGGGAGGAACGGATGAGGTCAGCCGGAGGCCACGGAGGTGGACTTGATGAACTTCCGGATGCGGGCAACGCCCACCAGATAGACAGCCATCGGTCACACCTCCCGAACAAGCCAAGTCACCCACGGCACCACAAGGTTGCCGCTCGAACACCACCGACCCTAGGGGGACACGAGGCGCGACGCCACCGAATTCCGGCGCACCGTGGTTCGTGGTGGTCCCACAGGAGAGCCGCGCCGGGCCCCGGGAGAAATAGGCGCCTCCGGCACCGCCCTCCCCGCCGTCGCGCTGTCCAGGAACCCGGGCACCTCGCACACGACGGCGCCGTGTTGACTCTGGATGCGGTTGTGCGGATATCCGTATGTCTGCGCAGGGGCGGGGCGGACGTGCCACCGCGTCAAGCCGGCCGGTCACCCGTCCGTGCTGTCGTCACCGCTCCGCCCGGCCTCGGGCTCCCTGATGAGCCGGGTCGCCAGCCGGTAGGCGACGGTGACGTCCTGGTATTCCTGACCGGGGACGACCGTGTCCGGTAGGTGGGTGCGATCGCTGTGGCTCGTGGACTCCCGCTTCCCGGTGCCGGGGAAGCGGACGGCTGTCCGCGGTTCCTGCGTGAAGCGGAGCCGTTCGGCGTGGACCGTCGACCGGAACAGGATGTCCCCCACCGGGCTCCCGGCTCCCGCGCCTCGCGTTCAGGGCGGCTCCTCCGGCGCCCTGGCGGTACGAGGGCCACCGGACCTTGGCGGCAGCTTCCCGTCCTCTCCGCGCACCCGGCGGGTGCGGGTGCCGCCTCGACTCCGGCCGGCTCGGCCCCGCTCTCCCTCCGCGCCCTCGCGCGCCGCACGCGGCGGCTCGGTCCGTTCCGCGGTGGCGTTCGCCGTCTCCGCAGCTTCCGCAACGGCGTGGGTGCCGCCCCGCACCGTGTCGCCCGACGCTTCCGTCACGCCCGCAACCTGTCCGGCCACGCTCCCGGCGGTGCCGCCCACCGCCTCGCCGGCGCTTCCGACGGTCCGGCTCGTCTCATGGCCGACGTCCTCCACCGCGCCCCCGGCACCAGCGCCCACGTCCTGAACGGCCCTCCCGGCTCCCTGACCGACATCCTGCGCCACGGAGCCGACGCCCCGGCCCACGTCCTGTACGGCAGCCCCGGCACCCTGGCCCACATCCCGGACCGCAGCCCCGGCACCCTGGCCCACATCCCGGACGGCGGTCCCCGCGCCCCGGCCGACCTCCTGGACCGCCCTTCCGGCACCCGTACCCAGCTCCCCCACGGCCTGACGCGCTCCGCCGCCGACATCCTGCACGGCGGACCCGACTCCACGCGCCAGCTCGTGCAGGATCTCCGGGTTGCGGTCGAGCGTGGTGAGCACTCGGTCGATGATCTGTGCGACGTGGTGGAGACGCACCTTGAGCTGGGCCTGTGCCTCGACGCCCGAGATGCCCAGGTGCACCCGGCCGAGCGAGACGTCGGCGCCCACATTCAGTTTGAGCAGATCCAGCACCTCGGCCTGCAGCGAGACATGCGCCCGCAGGTCCTCGACATCCAGGTCGATCTCGTCGACCTTCAGGAGCGGAACGTCGAGGAAGACGTCAGGGCTCGCGCCGGCTGCGTCCTCCTCGTCGTAGGACGCCGGCTCGTCTTCGTACGATGCCGACTCCTCGTCGTAAGCGTCGGGATCGGTGTACTCGTCACTGTCCTCGGTGTCGAGTTCGTCACCGTGCTCGTCGTCGTACTCCTCGACGGAGCCTTCGTCGTTCTCGGCCTTGCCGCGCATCGCCACGCCTCCGCGGTTTTGGCGTATGTTTCGACCAGTTTCATCGATTATGTGCATCGATGCGCGGTCAGTACCGTCCGTCCGGGCGAGGGTGGCGGCCGCCAGGCGTGCTTGGATGGGTTCGCCGAACTACGCATAGCTGGGTTGACGCGCAGGTCAGAGTGGGTTTGGACCACTAAGCCGTCAGGCACGCGGCGGAGCGGCAGACGAGCGGCACGACATCCTTACCGCCGGCACCGCGAACTCGGTGTCGGCGCGGACGATGCCGACCGGGGTGACGATGTCGCAACGGCCGCGGCCGACAGGTACGACACTGCCGGGCGAGAGTCCCTGCTCGCCATACGGAGCGAATTCCGCTTCCCTGTTCCGCCTCCACCGAGTTCTGGCAGGGCTACAGACCATGCTGGTCGAGGAGCCGCATCAGGTTCCGCTTGCGCTTATGGCCGGCACGCAGGGCGGCGAGGTACACGGTGAACTCGTCTTCTGTGCCGAGGCGGTGGTGGCAGTCGCGCATGCTCAGCAGCAGACCGGTCACCTGCTCGTAGACGGTGTTGCCCGTCTGTTTCATGAGCGGTTCGGCCAGCCGCAGGTAGACCCCGAGCGCGTCGGCAGGACGGACGGCACGAGCCTGGTCGGCGAGGGCGAGCCACTGGCGGTCGTGCGCACGCGTTTCGGTCGCGGCCCGCCAGGCGGCGTCGATGTCCCCGTCGTCGAGCAGGGCATCGACCAGGACCGGTCCGCCGTACCAAGACCGCTGTCGCTGCCCGACGTCGGCGCGCAGCAGCACCAGCGCCTGTTCCCGCTCGGCCTGCCAGCAGCCGGCCGCCCGTGCCGCCGTACGCAACTGCTGGTACCCGGCCAGGGAACGGCGGGCCGCGAACTGGACGCGGCGCAGGGCGACCGCGTCGGAGAGCCGGTCGGCGCGGGCGTAGCGGTCGCAGAGGTAGTCGATCAGAGCGATGTCGGGGGTGACGTCGTCGGGTGTGTCCTCGATGCCGCGTTCCGCCCACCGCAGGGCCTCGTCCGGGCGGCCGGCGGTGTCCAGTTCGCGGGCGACGGTCAGGTGGGTGCTGCCGTCCGGGGCGAGGTCGGCCGTGTGCACGGCGACCCAGCCGTCCACGTCCCCCTCCGCCTTGGCCAGACGTTCCATGAGGTGCTTCTCCGCCCAGCCGGTGCGGTTGCGGCGCCAGGCCGCGGCTGCCAACTCTCGTACGCGGAGCACCCCATGGGCGCCGAGGACATCCGCGTAATCAAGGGGATCGATGCCGGTGAGGTCGTCCAGGTCACTGAGCAGATGGCCGACGAGCCACCGCGCGGTCTCGTCGGAGTCGGGGCGTGCCGCGCCGCACGCGTCGAGGTGGGCTTCGGCGAGCGCAGCCCCGATTCGACCCAGGTGACCATCGGAGTCGTCGATCGCGTCCTGCGCCTCGCTCAGCAGCCGCATCGCCTCCCGGGACAGGGAGATCGCGTCCTCGGGCCGCCCGGCGACGGTCAGCGCGGCGATCGCGGACACCGCCTGCGAGGCCTGTTCGCCGTAGGCGTGGGCATCGGCGTACTCCACGTAGCCGTACCGTGCGAAGGGGGCGGTGTCGAGAAGTTCCCGGATCCGGGCGCCGACCTCGGCCGTGTCTCCACGGGCGCTCGCCGCCCGCAACTCCAGCCGGCTCGCCAACTGCCGGTCTTCGGCGACCTGTTCCCGTAGCAGGGCGAGCAGCTCGTCCCTGGATCGCGCAGCCAGCCACGCATCCAGCTCCTGGGCACGAATCCTGGCCCGGCCGCGCTGTCGCGGCACCGCCTCCGGCTCGGAGAGGACGGTCAGGCCCAGGGCGACCAGATGCTTGCAGAAGTTGCCCTCCATGCCGTACGGGCAGTCGCACTCCCCGGCAAGGCCGTCGGGACCGTCCAGGGACAGCTCCACCCGGTAGGCGTCCGTCCCGTGAACGGTGGCCGTGATCCAGCCGTCACCGACCTCCACGGCGGTCACCGCGGCCAGATACCCTCGGCCCCGCTCGAAGGAGCGTGGCGCGGCCAGCGCCCGAAGGTCGTCCTCGTCGAAGTCCAAGTCCTGTGCCACAGAGGCATTCAACCGGAGGAGCCGAGCGACGGCCCCCGCAGTGCCCATATCGCTGTGCTGGTGGGCGCACACGCCCACCTCCGCATGCCAGGCGGCTGCGGCTCACGACGAGAGGGTACCGGCCGGCCGTCAGCCGTTGCTCGGCGCCTGGGGCGAGGTGGTCGATCCGGTCGCCTGGAGACGCGAACGCCCCGCGCCTCCCGGACAGCCCTGTCGCTCACCGGTGAGATACGAAGCGGTCGGTGTCCTCCGGGCGGTCGGGCTGCCCGTCAAGCGGCCAGCCCGACCCGTGCACCGCGGAGGATCAGCCGGGCAGCCGGTCCAGCAGCCACTCGCCGAGTTCCCGGGTGATGGCGGTGTGCGCCGTCGTGGCCGAGGAGCAGCTGAACTCGTCGGTCTCGCTCTCCTCCTGACGCGTGTGGCCCGAGCCGCTCAGCGCGAGACCCCGACGCCCTAGGCCGACTGCCGAGAAGGCCCAAGACGCCTCACCACGCGGGCCGAACCGCCTCGCCGGCTCCGCCCGCGCCCCGGTTCGGCCGGCGTGCGTCAGGAACTCGTGCACGCCTGCCCGTTGACGGTGAACGCGTACGGCGCGGTGTTCTTGTTCTGCCAGGAGGCGAGGAAGCCGAAGGTGAGGGTGCCGTTCGCCCCTACGGACCTGTTGTAGTCGGCGGCGGTCGCGGTGACGCGTGAGCCGCTCTGGGCGACGTTCGCGTCCCACATCTGGTCGACCTTCTGGCCGTCGCGGAAGGACCAGGCCACGCGCCAGGCGTCGAGCGTCACGGCGGTGGTGACGGTGACGGTGGCCTGGAAGCCGTCGGGCCACTGGTTGACGAGGTCGTACGTCACCTCGCAGGCCGCCGCGCCCTCGCTCCCCCCGGCACCCGTGGTGGCCGAGGAGGTGCCCTGGGGCTCGGGGTCGGGGTCGGGCGTCCCGGCGGCGTGGTCGCCGCCCGTCAACGTACCGCTCACGGACGGCGCGGGGCCGGACGAGGAGGGCGCGGCGGAGATGGCGGTATCGGCGGAAGGCAGGACGGAGCCGGGGCCGGACACCGGGCTGCCGTCGACGGGGTCGCCCTGGGCGACGCTCTCGCCGCCGCCCGTGCCACCGCTGTCGCCGGGCATCATCGACACGGCGAGCGCCAGCGCGGAGACCAGGACGGCGGTGACGAGCATTCCGTTGCGCAGCACACGCGCCCTGCCCGCGGCGGACTGGGCCGCCGCGCCCTCGGCGTCCCGGGCGTCGGGGCGTCCGCCTCCGAGGCGCACCTCGGAGGCCCGGCGACGGCGCTCCAGGTAGGCGAGGCCGCCCCAGCCGATGACGCCCTGGGCGAGCGCCGCGGGCAGCCCGCCCCCGTGCAGCCGCAGACAGGCGGCGGCCTCCGCACACTCCACGCAGGTGGCGAGGTGCCGGGAGAGGTCGGGAGGCGTGTCGGCGGCGGGCGAGCGGGTGACGGCGTCCAGGAGCCGGACGTAGCTGCGGCACTCCGCGTCCATCGGGGTGTCGAGATGGTTGCGGTGGCAGCGGTCCCGGAACAGTCCGCGGACCTGGTTCAGCTCCTCCACCGCGGCGGTCGGGTCCAGGCCCTGCCGGCGGATCACGGCGTGCAGCGGCAGTGCCTCCACCTCCGCCAGCCAGAGCAGGGCGGCGTCCGGTTCCTGCATGTCACGCAGTCCGCGCAGGGCGATGGGCCGGCTCAGGGGCGGTCCGACGTATCGTGCGGCCTTGTCGGAGTTCAGCCACAGGCGCAGGTCGGGGTCCAGTTTGTGACCCTGCCCCCGGGCCTCCCAGGCGGCCGCAGTGGTGCGTACGGCGGTCAGCAGCAGCGGGATCCGGGGCAGCCGGGACGAGCGACGGCCGGCACCTCGTGCGGTACCGTCCTCGGCTGCGCGGGCCTCGCGTATGCCGAGTGCGAACGCCTCGCGGGCCAACTGATTCGCCGCGGTCGAGCCGGACGTACACAGGTCGGCGTACGACAGGACGGCGTCCCAGCACTCGGAGAACAGCGCGGCCTCGGCGGCGTCCTTCGGGGTCGGCAGGTCGGGCATGAGTCTCCTGCATCCACAAGCGAGGTCAACTCACCATGACGGCAATGGAGTTGGGGGGAACCTCGCGGCAGGGGCAGAGCTTTTCACGTTACCGACACAACTGACAAGCGCCCTGTTCAGATGTCATGTCAGGACGACAGGACAGGCAACTGGACAGGACGGCGAGAAGGCTGCCGCGCGGTACTCCGGCCTCCAGTACGGACGCGGAGCGCCACGTGTTCAACACCGGCGCCAGGTTTTCGACGCCGGTTTCGCGAACTGCCCCGGTTCCCGACTCCGGCACCGCTTCCGCATCCGGCACCGGTTTCGGCGGACGACACCGGTGCCGGGACTATACGGTGGCCGAGTCCTGCGCCGGAAGGCTGTCCATGAAGGAGCTCACGGAGAACACCGCGCGGCCGGGCCCGGGCGGACCGTATCCGGGCGGCGAGGCGAGCCCGAACTCGTCCATGGTGGCGCGGTAGGCCTCGAGCAGCCGGATGTGGTACTCCAGCGGCGCGCCCTGCGGGTTGGCCTTGCCGAGCGGGGTGGTGGGCTCCGGGCACCAGGTGGTGAAGCGGGGTGTGATGCCCTGCGACATGAAGAACCGCAGGCCCTCCGTGGTGGAGGCGATGGCCTCGTCGACGGTGGCGAAGCCGAAGGGCTCGGCCATCTCCACCCCCGCGACGAAGTTGGGGATCACGTTGCGAGCACCGAAGATCTCCGCCGAGTCGAGGATCCGCTTGTGCCACTCGTCGCGGCCTACGTAGCGCTCCTTGCCCGGGCAGTACAGCTCGAACAGGCGGCGGTCCCACACCTCGTAGTTGGGGTGGTAGATCTGCACCCCGTAGTCCTTGAAGCGCTGCACGTCGTCGCGGGGCAGCGCCTGGGCGACGACCTTGCCGATCCAGCGGCCCGGGAAGCGCTCCTCGATGGCCTTGGCGTAGTGCCCGTAGAAGTCGGCCTCGTCGCGCCCGGCGACGGTCTTGGTGATGGCGCCGCCGGTGAGGGTGTACGCGGTGGACGCCTTCTGGGTGTCGTAGCGGTCGATGATCTCCAGGGCTTCGAGGACCTCCTCGACGTCCTTCACACCCGTGTACGGCCGGCCGGCCGCCTTGTGCTGGCGCCAGTTGTGGTTGATGTCGCAGTACTGGCACTCCTCCTTGGCGCCGAAGTACTGGCACACCCGGAAGACGGTCAGGTAGATCAGGTAGCCCCACTGGATGGTCGGGGCGACCTCCATGACGGACTTCCCGTTGGAGAGCTTGTGGCGGTAGTACTCCGGCATCGGCGGCACGCCGACGTCGGCGATGCGCTTCCCGTCGAGGTAGAGCCCGAGCAGTCCCTCGCCGTCCGCCGCGACGCGGTACGGGGAGGACGGGTTCACGCGGACCGAGACGACGGTGCGCCGCAGGTCGTACGGGCCTCCCGTGAGGATGATCTCCTCCGGCGGCCGACGCAGCGCGGCCTCGCCCAGCTCGGGCAGGGTGCCGTGGTCGAAGGAGAAGATGAAGTAGGACTTCGGTTTGACCTCGCCCGACTCGTTGTCGCTGAGAGCGGAGGGATCGAAGGCCACACCTCCGCGCAGCAGGTCCTCCTTGAAGACGGCCTCCCGCGGAACATGCGGAAAGCGCTCCATCAGATCCTCGACCAGCGCGGTACGGCTGCCCATCCCTCTCTCCTCCCGGTTCACGCGTACGACTCCTCACGGTATGCCCCCGGCGGCGCGGGGGTGGGGGCGGGGGCCTCGTGTTGCGGGCAAGGTAGGTTCCACCTGGGAACTCCGGGTTCTCGATCTCCTCGGAAGGGGCGAGCAGTCGCATGACAGAAACCGTCACCAACTGGGCCGGCAACATCATCTTCGCCGCCCGCGAACTGCACCGTCCGCGCTCCCTCGACGCGCTCCGCTCGCTGGTGGCGGGGAGCGGCCGCGTGCGGGTGCTGGGCAGCGGACACTCGTTCAACGAGATCGCCGAACCCGGCGGTGACGGCGTGCTGCTGTCGCTGGACGCCCTGGCCGGTGAGGTCGAGGTCGACACGGCGGCCCGGACCGTCCGGGTCGGGGGCGGGGTCCGGTACGCCGAACTGGCGCGCCGCGTGCACGAGCGCGGACTCGCGCTGCCGAACATGGCCTCCTTGCCGCACATCTCGGTCGCCGGCTCGGTGGCGACCGGTACGCACGGGTCGGGGGTCGGCAACGGTTCGCTCGCCTCTGCCGTCCGCGAGGTGGAGATCGTCACCGCCGACGGCTCGACCGTCGTCATCGGACGCGGCGACCGGCGGTTCGGCGGGGCCGTCACCTCGCTGGGCGCCCTCGGGGTGGTCACCGCGCTCACCCTCGACCTGGAGCCCGGCTACCAGGTGGAGCAGCACCTGTTCACCGAACTGCCGCTGGACGGACTGGACTTCGAGACCGTCGCGGCGGCCGCGTACAGCGTCAGCCTGTTCACCGACTGGGCCGCGCCCGGGTTCCGGCAGGTGTGGCTGAAACGGCGCACGGACCAGCCCCTCGGCGACTTCCCGTGGGCCACGCCGGCCGTGGAGGCGCTGCATCCGGTGCCGGGAATGCCGGCGGTCAACTGCACCGAGCAGTTCGGGGTGCCGGGCCCGTGGCACGAGCGGCTGCCGCACTTCCGCGCGGAGTTCACGCCGAGCAGCGGGAACGAGTTGCAGAGCGAGTACCTGCTGGCACGTCGGCATGCCACCGACGCGCTGCACGCGATCGACCGTGTCCGGCAGGCGGTGTCCCCCGTGCTCCAGGTCTGCGAGGTGCGGACCGTCGCCGCCGACGAGCAGTGGCTGAGCCCCTCCTACGGGCGGGACACCGTGGCGCTGCACTTCACCTGGGTCGAGGACACGGCGGCCGTGCTGCCGGCGGTGCGGGCGGTGGAAGCCGCGCTGGAGCCCTTCGAGCCGCGGCCGCACTGGGGCAAGGTGTTCGAGGTGCCGGCCGACGTGGTGCGCGGGCGGTATCCGCGCATCGACGACTTCACGGCCCTGGCGCGGGTGCTGGACCCGGCCGCGAAGTTCACCAACGCCTTCGTCAGGGACGTCCTGGCGAGCTGATTCACGCCACCTCCGGCCGACTTTATAAAGCCCCTTTCCTAACCCCTTGTAGAACGCTTCGGCACCCCATAGCCTGACGCGGCGCCGGTGCCGTCGCAGTGCGGGCCCGCCCGGCACGCGAAGGGACGGAAGGGATGAGGGGGCACGCTCCATGAAGCGCGGCACATCACGTGACATCCGTACCGCGAACCGCTATGAGGTGCTGCGTCAGATCATCGCCGCCTCGCCCACCTCCCGGCAGGAGCTCGCGGCCGCTACCGGACTCTCGCTGGCCACCGTCGCCACCCTCGTCGGCGAGCTGCTCGACCTCCGCATGATCACGGAGGTCGGGTTCGAGGACTCGGCGGGTGGCCGCCCCCGGGGCCTCGTGGCCGTCAACGCGTCGGGGGGCGCGTTGATCGGCGTGGACATCGCGGAGACCTACGTCCATGTCGAGCTCTTCGACCTGGCCCTGAACGTGCTGGCCCGGGCCGAGGAGAACATGCGGCCCGGCGAGAGCCGCCCCGCGCAGGTGGTCGGCCATGTCGCGGCGGCCGCCGGTTCGGTGGTCGCGCAGGCCGGGGTCGAGGCCGCCCGGGTGCTCGGCGTCGGGGTGAGCGTGCCGGGGCAGGTGGACCGGGCCACCGGCATCTCCGAGTACGCGCCCAACTGGGACTGGCACGACGTGCCGTTGCTCGACCTGCTCTCCGAACACATCGCGTATCCGCTGTACCTGGACAACCCGCTGCGCGCCGGCGCGGTCGCCGAGCTGTGGTTCGGCGCGGCGCGCGGGCACGGGGACGCCGTGGTGGTCAACCTGGGCACGGGAGTCGGGGCCGGTCTGGTTCTCGGCGGCGAGCTGCACCGGGGCGTCAGCAACAGCGCCGGCGAGTGGGGGCACACCACGCTCGTGCTCGACGGGAGGCTGTGCCGCTGCGGCAACCACGGCTGCGTGGAGACGTACGTCGGCGCGCCCGGCATCATGCAGAACCTGCGTGAACTCAGCCCGCTGAGCCCGCTGTTGCACCCCGAGGACCAGACCGCCACCATCGACGCGCTGGCCGTCGGGGTGGCCGCGGGCGAGCCGGTCGCCGTCAAGGTCGTCCGGGACACCGCCCGTTACCTCGGCGCCGGCATCGCCAACCTGGTCAACGTGCTCAACCCCGAGGTGGTCGTGCTGAGCAGCTGGGTCGCCGCCCGGCTCGGCGAACCCCTCCTGGAGGAGGTGCGCGAGGCCGTGGCCCGGCACGCGCTGAAACGGCCGCTGGCCGCCAACCGGATCGTCCTCTCCCCGATCCCCACCGACCCGGCCTGTCTGGGGGCGGCGACGTTCGCGCTCGAGGGGGCGTTGCGGTCGGTCGGGCCACGAAACGCCAAGCGGGCCGTTTTCGCCGCCGCCAGGAGCCGTACCGCGCCGCCCGGCTGAACCGTGCGCACCGCGCCACCCCCATGACGACGGAAGGAATGCAGCCTTGACGCGAGCCGACAGCGACTTACGTCCTCGACCGGAAGAAGCCAGACGGTTCGCCCGCCGTCCTGGAACACCCGCCGGCGGCCGCTCTGCCGAGCCGCTGTCAGCCGGCGCGGCCGACGCCTCCCTCTCGCCTGCGCGGACCGTGGCCGGCCGCCCTGTCGTACGTCGGGCGGTCGGCACCCGGGGACGCGGGCGGACCTGCACCGGCGCGGAGCCGGAGGCCGGCGCGGTCGACGCGCTCACCGGTGACGTCACCCCGCGCCGATCGGCGAACGCGAACGGCCGCGGCGCCGACCGGGCCGACGGAGAGTGCCCCGCCGCCGGCGAGCGGACGATCGTCCGCAGCTCGAGAGTGATCCTCAACAGCCGCGCCGACGAGGCCGACCGGACCCCGGCCGGGCGGTAGCCACACGGGGAGAACTCCCCCCTTGACCGAGGGTCGCCGGCCCTGACACCGGCGGCCCTCAACCTCCTTTTCGCGCAGCCGCGTTACCCCGTCGCTGCCGCTTCACACCCTTCCCTTTCGCCCCTTCCGTTCGCCATCCCGAACCGATCACAACGCTTCGAACAGACTTCGTCCAACCCCTTGCCGAAGCCTTAGCCGAAGGTTAACGTCCCGCTCCGCGACGCCATTTGGGCCATCTGGCGCTACAGCCGCCCAGCCGCAGCCGTACTCGAGACAAGGACGTCACCATGTCGGCAATGAGCAACAGCAACTGGTCCCGCAGGTCCCTCTTCCGGGCCGCCGCCGGCATGGCCGCCGCCGGCACGCTGGCCGCCTGCGGCGGCAACAACGGCCGCGGCGGCGGTGCCGGTTCGGGCGTCGACCTGACGCAGTTCTTCCACGCGTACGGCGAGCAGGGCACCGAACAGGCCATCAAGAAGTACGCGAAGGCCTACGACAAGGCCAACGTGACCACGCAGTGGATCACCAGCGCCGACTTCGAGAGCAAGCTCTTCGCGACGCTGCTCACCAAGAGCGCGCCGGACCTGTTCGAGTTCCACCCGCAGATCCAGCTGGTCAAGAGCGGTCAGGTGGCGGACCTGACCGACATCGTCACGCCGGTCAAGGACGACTTCAACCCGGCCGACATCAAGTCGCACACGGTGGACGGCAAGATCTACGGCGTCCGCATGATCGACGACCCGCAGTTCTTCTTCTACCGCAAGTCGATGCTGGAGAAGGCGAAGGTCGAGGTGCCGACCACGCTCGACGAACTGGCGGAGGCCGCCGACAAGCTCACCACCGGCAAGGTCAAGGGCCTGTACATGGGCGACGACCTGCACAGCGTCATCGACACGATGATCTGGTCGGCCGGCGCGGACCACCTCGACGAGAAGAACGAGATCGCCTACCACACCCCTGGCGTCATCGAGGGTCTGAAGAAGATGCGCAAGCTCTTCACCAGCGGCAACCTTCTCCTCGGCGCACCGACCGCCTCCTGGGACCCCTCCTCGCTCAACCAGGGCCTGTGCGCCATCCAGTTCTGTGGCATGTGGGCGATGCCGGGGATCCAGAAGGCGCTCGGCGACGACTGGGGGGTCTTCCCCTTCCCGAAGACCATCGACTCCGGCAAGCAGTCGGTCTACAACGGCGGTTGGTCGATGTTCGTCAACGCCAAGGGCAAGAACGTCGACGCGGCCAAGGAGTACGTCAAGTGGCTGTGGATCGACCAGAAGAAGTACCAGGAGGAGTGGGCCACGTCCTTCGGCTTCCACATCCCGCCGCGCACCTCGATCGCGCAGACTGCCACCAAGCTCAAGTCGGGCAACGCCGCTGAGGGCGTCCGGCTCTTCAACGAGTTCGGGCACTTCGACAACATCGGCTGGACCCAGGCCATGCGCACCTCCCTCGAGGACGTCTTCGCCAACAGCGTCCGCAAGGACATGGACCCGGAGGCCGCGCTCGACAAGGCGGACACGGCCGTCAACCGCGAACTCAAGAAGCTGTTCGGATAGGCCGCGGGACGGATCACGACATGTCGACGACCAGCACGCGCGACCTCGCGCGCCCCGCCCCGGCGAAGGCCTCACCGGCCAAGCCGCGGCGGGGTCTGCGGGGCAGCCCCACCTTCAACTTCTGGCTCTTCAGCGGACCGTTCCTCATCGGTCTGGCGATCTTCGTCTACGCGCCGATCCTCTGGAGTCTCTGGCTCAGCTTCTTCGAGGCCCGCTTCACCGTCACGCCCGACAAGTTCGTCGGCTTCGAGAACTACACGTACATGCTGACGGACGACGACTTCGTCGGATCGCTCGGCACCTTCACCGCCTTCGCCGCGTTCATCGTGCCCACCACCTGGGCGCTCTCGCTGGGCCTCGCCCTGCTGGTGAACCAGCTGCGCTTCATGCGGGCGTTCTTCCGTTCGGTCTTCTTCCTGCCGACCGCGTGCAGTTACGTGGCCGCCTCGCTGATCTGGAAGATGTCCATCTTCAGCGGGGTCCGCTTCGGCATGATGAACACGGTCCTCGGCTGGTTCGGGATCGAGAACATCGCCTGGCTGGTCGACCCCAACCCGCCCTGGTACTGGCTCGTCATCGTCTCGGCACGGCTGTGGCTGCAGTCCGGCTTCTACATGATCCTGTTCCTCGCCGCGCTGCAGAACATCCCGGGCGAGCTGTACGAGGCCGCCGCCATCGACGGCGCCAAGCCGGGCTGGCAGACCTTCCGGTACATCACCCTGCCCCAACTGCGCGCCACGTCCACCGCGGTGATCCTCCTGCTGCTCATCGCCGCGTACCAGGCATTCGACGAGTTCTACAACCTCCTGTCGAAGACCACGTGGGGTCGTCCGCCCCTCGTCGAGCTGTACTACAAGGCCCTGGGCGAGAGTCAGGACTACGGCGCCGGCAGCGCGGGCGCGGTCATCCTGACCGTGCTGATCTGCGCGGTGACCCTGCTCCAGGGCAGGTTCCTGGGCTTCGGAAGGGGGGAGGAGTCCAAGTGACCAGCACGATGCCCGAGGTGCGGGAGCCCGCACCGCCGTCCGGGAAACCCCGCCGCGACCGGCGCGGTGGCGGCGTGATGAGCTCCACCGGCCTCTACGTCGCCACCGGGATCGCCGGCTTCTTCTTCCTGATCCCGTTCTACCTGCTGATCCGCAACGCCCTCTCCACCGACGCCGAGATCACCGGAGAGAACTGGAAGTTCTTCCCCACGGACATCCAGTGGGGCAACATCAGCGAACTGTTCACCGACGAGACGGTGCCCTTCGCCCAGTCCCTGTGGAACTCGGCGGTCGTGGCCACCCTGCACACCGCCGGCGTCCTGCTGGTGTGCTCCCTCGCGGGCTACGCTCTCGCCCGCATCCCGTACAGGCACGCCAACAAGGTCTTCTACGCCGTCCTGGGCACACTGATGGTCCCGACGGCGGTCACCTTCGTCCCCAGCTTCGTCCTGGTGTCGTCGCTCGGCTGGGTGGACACCTACCGGGGTCTGATCATCCCGGGCCTGTTCAGTGGTTTCACCTGCTTCCTGTTCCGGCAGTACTTCCTGGGGTTCCCCAAGGAGCTGGAGGAGGCGGCGCGCGTGGACGGACTGGGCTACTGGGGTGCGTACTGGCGCATCGTGGTGCCCAACTCTCTGAACTTCTTCGCGGCGATGGCGACCATCACCTTCATCAACGGCTGGAACTCCTTCCTGTGGCCGCTGGTCATCGGCCAGGACCCCGGTTCGTGGACCGTCCAGGTCGCGCTCTCCAACTACATGACCAACCAGACCGTCATCTTCCATCTGATCTTCATGGCCACGGCCATGTCCATCCTGCCCCTGGTGTTCGTGTTCCTCTTCCTCCAGCGCTGGCTGGTCCAGGGGATCGCGCAGACCGGCATCAAGGGCTGACACGTTCCTCTGAAGACCTGGAGACAGATGTCCTTCCGCACCACCACCGACGTCGGTTACGTAGAGGACGTCTCACCGGGCAGCGGGGCACTTCCGCCCCGCGCCCGGTACGCCGGCTCGGACGCCCGCTCCCTCTCGCTGAACGGGAGTTGGCGTTTCCGGCTGTCCGGGACGGCCGACGCCGAGGACGACTCGTTCGCCGGGGACGGCTACGACGCCGGGGGCTGGGCCGAGATCACGGTCCCGGGCCACTGGGTCCTCCAGGGCGACGGGGCCTTCGGCGCGCCCGCCTACACCAACCATCTCTACCCCTTCCCGGTCGACCCGCCCCGGGTGCCGACCGAGAACCCGACCGGCGACCATCTGAGGGTCTTCGACCTGCCCGGGGGATGGCCCGGCCCTTCCGAAGGCGGATTCCTCCTCCGTTTCGACGGCGTCGAGTCCTGCGCCCGCGTCTGGCTGAACGGCACGGACATAGGCGAGTTCAAGGGCTCACGGTTGCCGCACGAGTTCGCGGTCGGACACCTGCTCAGGCCGACGGGCAACGTCCTCGCGGTCCGGGTCCACCAGTGGTCGGCGGGCTCGTACCTGGAGGACCAGGACCAGTGGTGGCTGCCGGGCATCTTCCGTGACGTCACGCTGCTGCACCGCCCGGCCGGCAGCGTCCTCGACTTCTTCGTGCACGCCTCCTACGACCATGTCACGGGCGCCGGCACCCTGCGTGTCGACTCCGATGTCGACGGACGGGTGATCGTGCCTGCCCTGGACATCGACGTCGAGACCGGACGGACGGTCACGGCGCCGGTTCGGCCGTGGACGGCGGAGATCCCCGAGCTGTACGACGGTGAACTGGTGACGGCGGGCGAGCGGGTGCCGCTGCGCATCGGCTTCCGTACCGTCGAGCTCGCGGACGGCCTGATCAAGGTCAACGGCAGGCCGGTCCTCTTCAAGGGCGTCAACCGGCACGAGTGGCACCCGGAGACGGGCCGGACCCTCGACCTGGAGACGATGCGCGCGGACGTGCTGCTGATGAAGCGGCACAACGTCAACGCCGTCCGCACCTCGCACTATCCGCCCCACCCGGCCTTCCTCGACCTGTGCGACGAGTACGGGCTGTGGGTGATCGACGAGTGCGACCTGGAGACCCACGGCTTCGTCGAGCAGGACTGGCGGGACAACCCCGTCGACGACGACCGCTGGACCCCCGCTCTCCTCGACCGCGCCGCCCGCATGGTCGAAAGGGACAAGAACCATCCCTCGGTGGTCATCTGGTCCCTCGGCAACGAGGCCGGCACCGGCCGCGGCCTCACCGCCATGGCCGAGTGGATCCACGACCGCGACGCCTCGCGCCTCGTGCACTACGAGGGCGACATCGACTGCCGTGACACGGACGTCTATTCGCGCATGTACGCCTCCCACGACGAGGTGGAGCGGATCGGGCTGGGCCAGGACGGCGGCACCCGGAAGCGACGTCAACTGCCCTTCATCCTCTGCGAGTACGCCCACGCCATGGGCAACGGGCCGGGCGGACTGGCCGACTACCAGCGGATCTTCGAGGCGCACGACCGCCTCCAGGGCGCCTTCGTCTGGGAGTGGATCGACCACGGCGTCAAGCACCCGGAGCTGGGGTACGCCTACGGTGGCGACTTCGGCGAGGAACTGCACGACGGGAACTTCGTCTGCGACGGTCTGGTCTTCCCCGACCGCACCCCCTCCCCCGGTCTCGTCGAGTTCAAGAAGGTGATCGAGCCGGTCCGTATCGAGGGCGACGGCACGGGCAGAACCGTGCGGATCACCAACGTGTACGACTTCTCGGACCTCTCCCACCTGAGCTTCGAGTTCTTCCACCAGGTGGACGGTCTCCCCACGGGCGCGAAGGAACTCACGGTCGGGTCCCTCGCGCCCGGGGAGTCGGCCGAGATCACGCTCCCGGCCGGCCCCGACGGTCAGGGCGACGAGGTCCAGTGGACGATCCGCGCGCTGCTCGCCGAGGACACTCCGTGGGCACCCAGGGGTCATGCGGTGGCATGGGGCCAGGAGACCGTCGTCCCACGCGCACCCAGGACCGTCACCGCCTCGGAGGCGCCCGTCCCCGGTGAGCGGCTGATCACGCTCGGTCCCGGAGCCTTCGACGCGCGTACCGGCGAACTGAGGACGATCGGCGGCGTCGACGTCACCGGTCTGCGTCTGGATGTGTGGCGGGCGCCGACCGACAACGACGACGGGGCACCCTGGCAGGACGACACGCGCTACGGAACGCTGTGGCGTACGTACGGCCTGCATCGCATGCGGCACCGCCTGGACGGCGTCGAGCCGGGTGACGACGCGCTGACCGTACGGACCCGGGTGGCGCCGGCCGGCCGGGAGGTGGGCCTGCGCACCGTGTACCGCTGGACGTCCGACGGGACCCGGCTGAAACTGACCGTCTCCGTGGGCCCCGAGGGCGACTGGACGGTGCCACTGCCCAGGATCGGCATCCGCTTCGGGCTGGCGGCGGCGTCCGCGGAACACGCGCGGTGGTTCGGTGGCGGTCCCGGAGAGGCGTACCCGGACACCAGGGCCGCATCCATGCTCGGCCAGTGGGACGGGAGCGTGGACGAGGAGATGCAGACTCCCTACGTGCGACCGCAGGAGAACGGAGCGCGCGCCGACGTCCGGTGGGCGGAGCTCGGCGGACTGCGGATCGAAGGCGACCCGGAGTTCTGGTTCTCCGCGCGCCGCTGGACGACCGAGCAGCTGGACGCGGCGCGGCACCTGACCGACCTCACAGCCGGCGACACGGTCTGGGTCAACCTCGACCACGGCCAGCACGGCATCGGCTCCCAGTCCTGCGGCCCGGGCCCGCTGCCGCGGTACTTCCTCGGCGCCGCGCCCGCGGAGTTCTCGTTCGTCTTCACCGCAACCGACTGATCGACTGACCGTGTGATCGACATTCCGTTTATGTTAATACGCATCCCGCGGCCGTCGTGATCAATTAGTTTC
>NZ_JBHWUU010000105.1:0-29889 GCF_042737375.1 Streptomyces sp. NPDC060000 | reverse complement strand
TGGGTTTGGGTTCGGGGGCGGGCCCGCGCCTCCGACGTGGTGGGGGCCGTCGCCTGGGAGCTACTCGACATCACTTGTCGGAGTCGTCCTTCGTGTCCTCGTCAGCTTCCTCGCCCTCGACCACGGGGATCAGGGAGAGCTTGCCGCGGGAGTCGATCTCGGCGATCTCGACCTGGACCTTGGAGCCCACACCGAGCACGTCCTCGACGTTCTCCACGCGCTTGCCGCCGGCGAGCTTACGGATCTGCGAGATGTGCAGCAGACCGTCCTTGCCCGGGAGCAGCGACACGAACGCACCGAAGGTGGTGGTCTTGACGACCGTACCCAGGTAGCGCTCGCCGACCTCCGGCATGGTCGGGTTGGCGATGCTGTTGATCGTGGCGCGGGCGGCCTCGGCCTGCGAGCCGATCTGGGCACCGATGTAGATGGTGCCGTCGTCCTCGATCGTGATCTCGGCGCCGGTGTCCTCCTGGATCTGGTTGATCATCTTGCCCTTGGGGCCGATGACCTCACCGATCTTGTCCACGGGGATCTTGACGGTGATGATCCGCGGGGCGTTGGGGGACATCTCGTCCGGCGTGTCGATCGCTTCCATCATCACGTCGAGGATGTGGAGGCGTGCGTCGCGGGCCTGCTTGAGGGCCGCGGCCAGGACGGAGGCCGGGATGCCGTCCAGCTTGGTGTCGAGCTGGAGGGCGGTGACGAACTCCTTGGTGCCGGCGACCTTGAAGTCCATGTCGCCGAAGGCGTCCTCCGCACCGAGGATGTCGGTGAGGGCGACGTAGTGCGTCTCGCCGTTGATCTCCTGGGAGATCAGGCCCATGGCGATACCGGCGACGGGGGCCTTCAGCGGCACACCGGCGTTCAGCAGCGACATGGTGGAGGCGCAGACCGAGCCCATGGACGTCGAGCCGTTGGAGCCGAGGGCCTCGGACACCTGACGGATCGCGTAGGGGAACTCCTCGCGCGTCGGCAGAACCGGCACGATGGCGCGCTCGGCGAGGGCGCCGTGGCCGATCTCGCGGCGCTTCGGGGAGCCGACGCGGCCGGTCTCGCCGACGGAGTACGGCGGGAAGTTGTAGTTGTGCATGTAGCGCTTGCGGGACACCGGGGAGAGGGTGTCCAGCTGCTGCTCCATCCGGAGCATGTTGAGGGTGGTGACGCCCAGGATCTGGGTCTCGCCACGCTCGAACAGCGCCGAACCGTGCACGCGCGGGATGGCCTCGACCTCGGCGGCGAGCGTACGGATGTCCGTGACGCCGCGGCCGTCGATACGGACCTTGTCCTTGATGACGCGCTCACGGACCAGGAACTTGGTCAGCGAGCGGTAGGCGGCGGAGATCTCCTTCTCGCGGCCCTCGAACTGCGGGAGCAGCTTCTCGGCGGCGAGACCCTTGACGCGGTCCAGCTCGGCCTCGCGGTCCTGCTTGCCCGGGATGGTGAGCGCCTGGGAGAGCTCGTCCTTGACGGCGGCGGTGAGCGCCTCCAGGACGTCGTCCTGGTAGTCGAGGAAGACCGGGAACTCGCCGGTCGGCTTGGCAGCCTTGGCGGCGAGGTCGGCCTGGGCCTTGCAGAGGACCTTGATGAAGGGCTTCGCGGCGTCCAGACCGGCGGCGACGACCTCCTCGGTCGGCGCCTCGGCGCCGCCCGCGACCAGCGTGATGGTCTTCTCGGTGGCCTCGGCCTCGACCATCATGATCGCGACGTCGCCGTCCTCGAGGGCGCGACCGGCGACGACCATGTCGAAGACGGCGTCCTCGAGCTCGGTGTGCGTCGGGAACGCGACCCACTGGCCGTTGATCAGTGCGACGCGGACGCCGCCGATCGGGCCGGAGAAGGGCAGACCGGCCAGCTGCGTGGACGCGGACGCGGCGTTGATCGCCACGACGTCGTACAGGTGGTCGGGGTTGAGCGCCATGATCGTGGCGACGACCTGGATCTCGTTGCGCAGGCCCTTCTTGAAGGACGGGCGCAGCGGGCGGTCGATCAGGCGGCAGGTGAGGATGGCGTCCTCGGAGGGACGGCCCTCGCGGCGGAAGAAGCTGCCGGGGATCTTGCCGGCGGCGTACATCCGCTCCTCGACGTCCACCGTGAGGGGGAAGAAGTCGAGCTGGTCCTTGGGGTTCTTGGAGGCGGTGGTGGCCGACAGCACCATGGTGTCGTCGTCCAGGTACGCCACGGCGGAGCCGGCGGCCTGCTTGGCCAGGCGGCCCGTCTCGAAGCGGATGGTGCGGGTGCCGAAGGAGCCGTTGTCAATGACGGCCTCGGCGTAGTGGGTCTCGTTCTCCACTAGCATTTTCTCCGTTACTTGTCGTCTTTCGTCCCTCGCTGCCCGTGTGGCAGGGGGACGGTACGGAGAAGCGCTCCGTTCGATGCGGGCCGGTCTTCGATCGAAGCACCCGGGGATCTCTTTCCCGGGGGCCACTACCGAGGACCGGCGGCGGCAGGGCGCGCTTCTCCTCGTTCGGGGAGTGTGGTGACGTTTACCCGCAGCGAGTACACGTCATCACACTGTGTCGTAGGGCTTGCGTTGTGCTACCACACTACAAAGGGTTGCCGACACTCCGCACGTTTCCGCGCGACGACAGGGTGTACGACGACCCTGTCCCCGGTGCGTACCGGTGCGCGCAGCAGCCGGTGTGAAAGCAATCGGTGTGTTCAGCAATGCGGTGTGTACAGCAAAGGGAGCGGTCCCGAATGATCCGGGAACCGCTCCCCTCACGGCGTCCTACTTGGCGCCCGCCGCACCGCGGCGGATGCCGAGGCGGTCGACCAGCGCACGGAAGCGCTGGATGTCCTTCTTGGCGAGGTACTGCAGCAGGCGACGACGCTGACCGACCAGGATCAGCAGACCACGACGGGAGTGGTGGTCGTGCTTGTGCGTCTTGAGGTGCTCGGTCAGGTCCGAGATCCGGCGCGACAGCATGGCGACCTGGACCTCGGGGGAGCCGGTGTCGCCCTCCTTCTGGCCGAACTCCGTGATGAGCTGCTTCTTCGTAGCGGCATCGAGCGGCACGCGTACTCCTCGTAGTCTGTGTGTGGCCACCGAGTGCCCCCGGTCTTGGTCTCGGGGGAGCTTCCGTTACTCGGGTGGCGGGGATCCGCTGGGCGCGGCCTCCAGAACCTTCAGGGGCTGCCTGAGGGTGTTTCCGGGGGTGCGTACACAAACGGCCGAAAGCCAGGGTAGCAGGCCGAGGCACCGGGCCTGCCCGGACCGTGTCCTTCCGCGCGGGGGCAGTGTACGGGGACAGCGCCGGGCCCGAGTGCGAACAGTGAACCTCTGAGCTGGGGGAACGACGGCAAGTAGGCTGGCGGGACAGCTCGTTGGAACAGAGGAAAGGGTCGGAGCCGAGATGGCCGATGCCGAGGACAGGGAACTCAAAGCGCGCAAGGAGCGGGAGCGGGACGAGCTGTACGCGCTCGACATCTCCGGCGTCGAGTGGCAGTGCGCGCCCGGCACTGAGGAGCACGAGGAGCGCGTCGAGATCGCCTACCTCCCGGAGGGGGCCGTCGCGATGCGGTCGTCGCTCGACCCGGAGACGGTGCTGCGCTACACGGAGGCGGAGTGGCGGGCCTTCGTGCTCGGCGCCCGGGACGGCGAGTTCGACCTGGAGCCGGCGCCGGTCGACCGGGGGTCGGCGGCGGGGTGACCGGGCCGGCGGCCGGTACGCGCCGGTCGCCGCTCGATCGTCGCCGCGGCTGCTTCGGCTGCTGCTGCGGCGGCGGCTGGTTCTCGGCGCTGCTCCGACGCCGAGAACGAGGAGATCCACGCTTTCCCGCGGGTGGGCCGGCCGCGGCCTCGGCGCCGTAGGGCTTTCCCGCAGGTGGGAACGTCCGTGGACGAGGATGTCGTCGGATCGGATTCGGGGCGGTGAGGGTGTCGGCGTCGGCGGGCAGGGCGGAGGAGGGGTGCGGCGTCTCCTCGACGGTCTTCGGGGTCGGGCGACCAGCGCACCGGACGTCATGCTGTCGCCGCTCCCGCGCGGGGCGAGGAGCCGGGCGCGGCTCATCCGCATGAGGTACGGCAGTGGGCCGCGACCGCCTGTCGAGTTTCTCTTCGCGGTGTCGCCGGTCGCGAGACCGGCGCGGATGACCGGGTGCGCCGGCCTTGTCGCCGTCGCCCTCCGCGCGGAGGGCGCGGGCCGAGGCTCAGGTCGACGTTGCGAAGGGCACGGGCCGAAGCTCACGGTCGACGTTGCAGCGGGCACGGGCCGAAGCTCACGCTCGACGTTGCAGCGGGCACGGGCGGAAACTCACGGTCGACGTTCCTTTCGGGTCGTCCGCGGGTCAGCCCGTCATCGACCGGGCGGTCGCGTACACGTCGAAGACGGCCAGGGCCAGCGGCACGAGCGTCAGCAGTACGAAGCCCTCGGCGATCTCCATGAAGCGGCCCCAGAACGGGGTGAGGCCGCCGCGCGAGCTGATCAGGCCGATCGAGGTGACGATCGCGGATGCCGCCGCGATCGCCGCGACGAGCCAGACGGTACGGATGTCCAGGTCGGTGCGGTCGCCCGTCAGCGCGTCGCGGATCGCCGAGTGCGGCGGGTCGAGCGCCAGACCGAGGCCGAGCAGGACGAGGGAACCGAGGCCCGCGGCCAGCACCGGAGCGACCTGGGCGGTGTAGCGGAAGAGGTGGGCCCGCATCAGCAGGGCGATGCCCGCGGCCAGGGCGAGGAGCCGGGCCCAGACGTCGTCGGAGAATCCGAGGACCGCGCAGGCGCCGACCGTGATCACCGCGCAGCCGCCGACCAGGCCGACCAGGAGTTCGTGTCCGCGACGGGCCTGGGCCGCGATGCGCTCGGCGTCGACCGGTTCCCGTGGGGCGGGATCGGCGCCGTACGCGCCGCGCGGAGCGGAGGCTGGGGCGTCGAAGCCGATGGGCAGGCGGGCGAAGCGCATGGAGAGGCCGGGCAGGAAGGCCAGCGCGCCCACGCCGAAGGGGGCGCACAGGGCGGCGGTCCCGGCCGGAGTCCAGTGCGCGAGGATCGCAGCGAACACCGCCGCCAGGCCGGTGCCGGAGGCGACCACGAAGGCGACGAACGGGCCGTCCCCGCGCGGGGAGCACAGGGTGAGGAGCACCGCGGCGAGCAGCACCGCGGCGCAGGCCAGCAGGAACTGGAGCCGGCCGATGCCCTGGCCGTCGACGAGCGGGAGGAGTCCGGAGCCCGCCACGCCCACGTTGGGCAGCGCGCCGAGCCCGAGGGCGACGGCGGAGCCCCGGTCGTCGTACACACGGGCCCGGACACAGGCGAGGGCGACCAGCAGGACACCGACGACGGCCGCGAGGATGCCGGGGAGGCCGTTCATGTCGTGCCGCGGGTCACCGGTCCAGGCCACGAAGGCGAGCAGGGCCGGCAGGACGCCTCCCCCTACGAGGCCCGCGGCGCGGGTCAGCTCGCCGCTCCACAGGGTGTGCTCGCGGGTCACGGCCGAGGCGACCGCCTCCGACACGTCGTCGAAGACGGCGGGCGGCAGCGACTCGGAGAAGGGGCGCAGCGTGAGGAGTTCGCCGTCGAGGATGTGCTGGGCGGCGAAGGAACGGGAGCTGTCGAGGACGGTGCCGTCCCGGCGGACGAGGTGGTAGCCGACGGGGGCGCCCTCGGCCGGGCTCTGCCGGGAGAGCCTGAGGATCTCCGGGTGGATGTCGGCGACGGGGACGTCGTCGGGCAGCGCCACGTCGATCCGGCTGTCGGGGGCGACGATGGTGACCCGGCAGAAGCCGAGCCCCGTCCCCGCCGCGGGCGCGGCTCCGGTGCCGCGCCCTTCTCCGGTGGCTGCCGCGGAGGCCGCGATACTCACCTGCTGCTCCCCCTCAGTGATGGTTGCGCGTCGGCGTGTTCGGCGGCGGTGCAAGGGTTCCGCGCCGGCTGGTGCGCCGCGCGGCCCGCGGGTGTGCTCACGCGAACATCCGGCACCCTACCGCCCCCTGGTCGTACAGGCAGTCAGTAGGATCACGCGGCGGCCTGCGTCCGTCCTAAACGGGGTGGCGGACGATGTTTTCTCGGGGCCTCGCAAGAGGACTCCGGGGCCTCGCAAGGGGATTCGGGACCTCGCAACGGGATTGGTGAGCAGTGAGCCACATCGTCGTGAAGCGCCAGCCACGGGCGCTGCCGTCCGAGGTGCCCACGGGCGAGGTCGTTCTGCAGCCTCCGCCGGAACTACCGCGGGGCCATCAGGAGAGCGTGCTGATGCAACTGCTGCCGACGCTCGGCATGGGCGGCTCGGTGGTCTTCTTCTTCACGAGCGGCCAGCCGTTCATGCGCATCATGGGCATGGTCATGATCGCCTCTACCGTGGCCATGTCGATCGCGATGGTGGTGCGCTTCCGGCGCGGGTCCCAGGGGCAGTTGGCGGACCTGCGCCGCGACTACCTGAGCTATCTGGCGCAGGTCCGGCGCACCGCGCTCGACACCGCCCGGGCGCAACGTGACGCGCAGTACTACCTGCACCCCTCCCCCGAGCAGCTGTGGGCACTGGTCGCCGAGGGCAGCCGGGTGTGGGAACGGCGGCCCGGCGACGAGGACTTCGCCCAGGTCCGCGTCGGCCTCGGCGCCCAGACCCTCGCCACCCAGCTGGTCGCCCCCGAGACCGGCCCGGCGGAGCAGTTGGAGCCGCTGACCGCGGGCGCGCTCCAGCGCTTCCTCGCCGTCCATGACAGCCTGGACGACCTGCCGATGGCCGTCTCCCTGCGTGCCTTCTACCACGTCACGGTCAGCGGTGAGGCGCGGTCGGTCCGTTCGTGTGCGCGTGCCGTGGCCGGTTCGCTGGCCGCGCTGCACTCGTCCGAGGACCTGGTTCTCGTCGTCGCGGCGGGCCGGGAGGAACTGGCGCACTGGGAATGGGCGAAGTGGCTGCCGCACGTCCAGGCGTCGGGGGCCGTGGACGGGGCGGGCAGCCGCAGGCTGATCGGCGCCGACACCCGCGAGCTGGAGAACCTGCTCGGGGCTCGGCTGACCGGCCGCCCCCGGTTCCACGCGCACGCGGCGCCGCTGCCCGACGAGCCGCACATCGTCGTCGTCCTCGACGGCGTCTCCCTCCCCCCGGACTCGGTCCTGGCCAATCCGGAGGGGCTGCAGGGCGTGACGGTCCTCGAGATCGTCCCCGGTGAGCTGACGGGAGCGGTCGGCGAGCTCGACATCGTCGTACAGCCCGGGGCGCTGCGGCTGGAGTCGGGCCACGGGGCGGTGTACGAGGGGACGCCCGACGTGCTCTCGCCGGAGTCCGCCGAGGCGCTCGCCCGGCAGCTGGCCCCGCTGCGGATGGCCTCCGGCGGGGACGACGACGAGCCGCTGCTGGCCAACCTGGAGTTCACCGACCTGCTGAACCTCGGGGACGCGGCGTCCGTGGACACGCTGCGCACCTGGCGGCCGCGTTCGCTGGCGGAGCGGCTGCGGGTGCCGATCGGGGTGGGCGAGGACGGCCGTCCGGTGATGCTGGACCTGAAGGAGGCCGCGCAGGAGGGCATGGGCCCGCACGGTCTGTGTGTGGGCGCCACCGGGTCCGGCAAGTCCGAGCTGCTGCGCACGCTGGTGCTGGGCCTGGCGGTCACGCACTCGTCGGAGACGCTGAACTTCGTCCTCGCCGACTTCAAGGGCGGCGCGACCTTCGCCGGCATGGCGCAGATGCCGCATGTGGCGGCCGTGATCACAAACCTGGCGGACGACCTGACGCTGGTGGACCGGATGGGCGACTCCATCCGGGGCGAGCTCAACCGCCGTCAGGAGTTGCTCCGGGACGCGGGCAACTACGCCAACATCCACGACTACGAGAAGGCGCGGGCCGCGGGGGCCGCCCTTCAGCCGATCCCCTCCCTGGTGCTGGTGATCGACGAGTTCAGCGAACTGCTGACGGCGAAGCCGGACTTCATCGAGATGTTCGTGCAGATCGGCCGGATCGGCCGCTCGCTCGGCGTGCACCTGCTGCTGGCCTCGCAGCGCCTGGAGGAGGGCCGGCTGCGCGGCCTGGAGACCTATCTGTCGTACCGCGTCGGTCTGCGCACCTTCTCGGCGGCGGAGTCGCGGGCGGCGCTGGGCGTGCCCGACGCGTACTCGCTGCCGAACGTGCCGGGCTCCGGCTTCCTGAAGTTCGGCACGGACGAGATGGTGCGGTTCAAGGCGGCCTACGTGTCCGGGGTCTACCGCTCGGGCGGTCAGCGGGCGGCGCTGGGGGGCGGCCCGTTGCCGTTGGACCGGCGTCCGGTGCTGTTCACCTCGGCGGAGGTGCCGGTGCGGTACGCGGCCGTGCCACAGGCCCGCCCGTCCGGCGATGCGGAGGTCGACGACGCGCTCGCGGACACCGTGCTCGACGTGATCGTGCGCCGGCTGGAGTCGCAGGGTCCGGCGGCGCACCAGGTGTGGCTGCCTCCGCTGGACAACCCGCCGTCGCTGGACGCGCTGCTGCCGGGGCTCACGGCGGTTTCGGGCCGCGGCCTCACGCAGCCGGGCTATGAGGGCGCGGGCCGGCTGGTCGTGCCGGTGGGTCTGGTGGACAAGCCGTTCGAGCAGCGCCGTGACTCCCTGTGGGTGGACTTCTCCGGCGCCGCGGGCCATATGCAGATCGTCGGCGGCCCGCAGTCCGGCAAGTCGACCCTGCTGCGCTCGCTCATCTGCTCCTTCGCCCTCACCCACACACCGCACGAGGTCCAGTTCTACGGGCTCGACTTCGGTGGCGGCGGAATGGCGTCGGTGGCCGGGCTGCCGCACGTGGGCGGGGTCGCCTCCCGGCTCGACCCGGAGCGGGTGCGGCGCACCGTGGCCGAGGTGTACGGCGTGCTGACCCGTCGCGAGGAGTACTTCCGCTCGGCCGGCATTCCGTCGATCGCGGAGTTCCGGGCCAGGCGGGCCCGCGGGGACATCTCGGTCACGGACCAGCCCTGGGGCGATGTGTTCCTGGTCGTCGACGGGTGGGGCAACTTCCGCTCCGAGTACGAGGTGATGGACCAGGTGATCCTCGACATCGCGGCGCGGGGTCTCGGCAACGGCATCCACCTGGTCCTGACGGCGTCGCGCTCGATGGAGGTCAGGGCCGCGCTCAAGGACCACCTGATGAACCGACTGGAGTTGCGGCTCGGCGACACGATGGACTCCGAGATCGATCGCAAGGTCGCCGCGAACGTCCCGGCGGGCGTTCCGGGCCGTGGCCAGTCGCCGCAGAAGCTGCACTTCATGGCGGCGGTGCCCCGGATCGACGGACTCGCCTCGGACACGGACCTCGCCGGCGCCACGCAGGCGCTGACCGCGGAGGTCGCCCGACAGTGGCAGGCGGCGCCCGCGCCGGAAGTACGGCTGCTGCCGCGGGAGTTCGCGGCCGAATCGCTTCCGCCGGGCGACCGCTTCCCGCAGCGCGGGGTCGCCTTCGCCCTCGACGAGGACCGTCTCGAGCCGGTCTACGTCGACTTCGAGCAGGATCCGTTCTTCCTCGTCTTCGGCGAGAGCGAGTCCGGCAAGTCGAACCTGCTGCGGCTGCTGATCAGGCAGCTGACGGAGCGCTACTCCGGCGACGAGTGCAAGCTGTTCGTGGTCGACAACCGGCGATCCCTGCTGGATGTGACGCCGGACTCCCACCTGGCCGAGTACATCCCGATGTCCAACGCCATGGACCACCACATGGCCGCGCTGGCCGACCTGATGAAGCGCCGGGCCCCGACGGCCGACGTGACGGCGCGGCAACTCCGGGACCGGAGCTGGTGGCGCGGACCGACCGTGTTCGTCGTCGTCGACGACTACGACCTCGTGGCGACGTCGAGCGGCAATCCGCTGGCGAGCCTGACGGAGCTGTTGCCGTTCGCCCGGGACGTGGGGGTGCGGTTCATCGTCGCGCGGTCGACGGCGGGTGCGGGGCGGGCGTCGTACGAGGCGTTCATGCAGCGGATCAAGGAACTCGGCGCCCAGGGTGTGGTGTTGGCGGGTGACCCCGGGGAGGGGGACCTCCTCGGCGGAGTGCGGCCCCGGCCGATGCCCGCGGGACGGGGCGTCTTCGTCTCCCGGCGGCGGGGGAAGCCGTTGGTGCAGGTGGGGTGGGTGGCGGAGGAGGGGTAGGGGCGGGCTTCGCTTGGCCGCCGTCAAGCCGTATGACGGGAAACGGGCGAGCTTGGCCTGGCCGCCATCAAGCCGTACGACGGAAAATTGGGGAAAGTAGGGTGAGATCCGTGAACTCACTTGAACGGGGTTCATGAATCTGGCCTGTTGGTGACTCAGGGGACCGGCCCGCCCGAGGCGCGGGCTTCACGGGGACACGGGGAAGGGGCTCACGCATGGCGTGGGAAGAGTGGGAGCAGCTCAAGAGTGCGGCGGCAGAGCAGCACGCGGCCCAGATGCAACTGAACCACGTACCACTCGACCCGGGTGGTAGCACAGGCACGCTGGTGTCGAACAAGCCGGCCTGGTCCAAGGCGGGCCAGGACATCGGCTCGCTCCGTGAGGACATCAGCAAAGCGATGGCGAACCTGACGGACGGGCAGAAGGGCCTTGGCGAGGACGCCGGCTGCCTGACCGCGGCGGCCCAGAGAGACGTCCACGACTCCTGGGAGACCTACGTCAAGAACGTGAGCGGGCGCTGCGGAAAGCTCTCGGGCCTGCTGGAGAAGGCGGGCAACGACCAGCTGAAGACCGACGAGGCGATCGAGGTCGAGATCGGCAACCTGACGGTGGAGTACACGGATACTCCGGCTGTCGGCGGCAAGGGCTGAGGGCGGTAGACAGACGTCATGGACCTCGCAACGCTGAAGGCCCTCAAGCCGACCGAGTACTCGGAAGCCGCCGACGGATACCGCAGCACCTCTGACATGGCGAGCGCGGCCAAGGACCGCATAGCGAACCAGATCGTCGTGGCTATGAGGAACTCCCTGAAGGGCGAGGCGGCAACCGCGGCGATCAAGCAACTGGGCGAACTGGGCAAGAACCTCCACTACATCCAGGTCGAATGCGGTCTGGTCAGTACGGCTCTCGAAGCCTTTTCCTACGAGGTGGGAGCGGCCAAGGGCAAGCTCGACACGGCCCTCGACGGCGCCCAGGCCGCCGCACTCACCGTGCACGCCGACGGTTCGGTGTCCTATCCGGCGGGCGGGGAGAAGGACGCCGACGGCAAGATCCCCCACGGCGGCACGGTGAGCGGCCTGACGGACGGTACTGCCGCCGCGATCGGCCGCCAGGCGGCGAACTTCGACCCCAACCCCAATCACCGCCTCGCACAGGACTACGCGGACCAGATCGCCGCGGCTCTCAAGGAGGCCACGGAAGCCGACGAGAAGTGGGCGCCGAAGCTGCGCGCGCTGAAGGCGGACGACGACCTGACCGTCTCCGACAGCGACTGGGCCGACGCGTCCTCCGACACGAGCGGTGTGAAAGACGCGGGCAAGAAGTACCTCGACTCTCTCCCCCAGCCGCCCAAGGACGGAAGCCCCAAGGACAACGCGGAGTGGTGGAAGGGGCTCGACGCGGAGCAGCAGGGAGCGTGGATCTCCATGCGCCCCGATTCCGTGGGCGCGCTCGACGGACTGCCGGCCACGGTCCGGGACGAGGCCAACCGCATCGTGTTCGACGAGGCGCGGGGCGCGATGCAGACAGAGTTGAACTCCATCCCGAAGCCGCCGCTCAACGAGTGGACCTACATCACCGCCGGGGGTTACCCGTCCAAGGTCCACACCGATGAATGGATGGATTGGCACAACAAGTACGGCGACCGGTACGACCTGCTCACCAACAACCTCAAGGGAATACAGAGCATCCAGCAGCGCTTCGACAAGACCGGCACGAACGGACTGCCCGAAGCGTATCTGCTGGGATTCAGCGCCGAAGGGGATGGCCGAGCGATCGTCGCCAACGGAAACCCTGACACCGCGGATCACACGGCGGTTTATGTTCCGGGTACCACGTCGGACTTGCCTGGTATCGAGGGGAACATCAACCGGATGGAAAACGTCTGGCGTGCCGCCCATGACGAAGCCGACGGAAAATCTGTGTCCACGATCACTTGGCTCGGCTACGACGCACCTGATGACGTCGTAAAGGATGCACCGTTCGAACACTACGCGTACGACGGCGCACCGGCGTTCCGCGGTTTCATGGATGGACTCGACGCATCACACTCCGGTGATTCACCGTCCCACACCACCGTGATCGCGCACTCGTACGGAACAACCCTCGTAGGTGCTGCGGCCCAGACGGGCCATCTCGACGCCGATGACCTCGTCTTCGCAGGCAGCCCTGGCGTCAAGGTGTCCGGTGCCGATGAACTGGACGTCCCCAGCGGCCATGTGTGGAACGAGGAGGCGGACGGAGACGTAGTTCCGGACCTCGGCCGCTGGGGCCACGGTGGAGACGGCTTCATCATCCCCAGCGACCCCGAATTCGGCGCCAACCAGATGACCACGGACACCGAAGGGCACAGTGGCTATTGGGATAGAGACGCAGACTCCGGCACGAGCTCGCAGAGTTTGAAGAATCAGGCCCTGGTCGTTGTCGGAAAGGGTGATGACGCGCCTCTGAAGCCACCACCGGACCCGTGGGCGCATGTGAAGTAGATAAGTCGGCAACCCTGTCCGCCGAAGTAAGGCCTCGTTACGTGAAACCCAAGCTCAGCGCTCTCGTACTCGCCGTGCCATTCGTCCTCACTATTCTCACCGGATGCAGCATGACTGACAACGACTCCGACGAAATCCCGTCCGCCGGCACGAGCACCTCGCGTGACGCCTCGGACGCCCTGGAAAAGGTGTCCAGCGGTATCTACGATCTGATCGGCGTCAAGGGTAAGGCGTCCGACACTCAGCCGGGGGTTATGGACTGTTCGGGAAAGGATACAAAGACATATTTCCGGGTCTTCCACCCCTGGAGTTTCTATCCCGCCTCGGCGAGCGACCTCGCCGTTGCGATGGAGCGACTCAAGACGGAACTGCCGAAAAATGGGTGGAAAATCGTCGACTACGGACCGGACACCAGCAAGAACAAGAACATCACCCTGACCGCTGATAACGATAAGGTGAAGGTGGGCGTACATATTGTTCAAATGGCGAAGAACGATCCGCCGAAACTGAGCCTGGACCTTGTGTCCGGCTGCTACAGGGTCCCCGACGGCCAGGAGGTCGAACGCTTCTGACGACTCAGCTCCAGGTAAGAACGGCTACTGCCGTTCCGGCAGGCCCTGACCGGCTCCGCATATCAACTCACGCAGAAATGCGGGCGCCTCGGCACAACACAGGGTGGGCACCTCCCGTGCGTGCCCACCCTGGTGTTGCGGAGTACGTGCTGCTACATGAAGTAGCTGGCGCCCTTCAGGTCGCCGCCGCGGTAGTCACCGCCGGCACCGTGGACCTGGTGCGAGATCTGGAGCAGCGCCGCGTGGATACCCCGGGCGTGCTTGTTCCACTCTTCGCTCTTGCTCTGGAACTGCTGGAACGCCTCGCCGCCCCAGCCCGAGGACACGTTGAGCACGGCCTGCCGCAGCGCCTCGAGGTCCTCCTCGAGCTTCCTGGCCTGGTCGCCCAGCTCGGTGGCGAGCGCATCCATCGTGCCGTACGTGACGGCGAGTTCCTCGTAATGGGCTCCGGACATGATTTCCCTCGTTTCTCTGAAGACTTCAGCCGGACTTCTCGGTCCGGACAACGGTGTGGTTCAGCGCTGCCAGTGGCTCGCCGGTGGCTCGTCAGTAGCTGTTGAGCGCCGAAGTCTTTCCACCGAGATCGTCGACCGAGATCTTGTTCATGTCGGCGGTGATCTGGTCTTCGAGGTTCTGCTTGTCGGTCTTGGTCATGTGGATACCGTCGAGGAAGTCGTCGAGCATCTTGCCGATCGCGACCATGTGGCCGTTGATCTCCGTCTGCTTGGTGTTGAAGGCGTTGGCACCCTGGCCCGTCCACGCCCTCTCGATCATGTCGATCGTGCCCTGCAGCTTCGCGAGGGAGCCGCGGATGTTGTCGTAGCGATCGATGACTTCCTTCTGGAGCTTCTGTACGTCGCCGTCGTTTAGCTTGCGGTCGACCATTTCGGCACTCCCATTCGTGAGCTGTGGTTGGTCATGTGTGGGTCATGTGGCTCGCCGTGAGCGGATCACCGCGAAGGCTCCGCCCCCGATCACCAGGACGGCCGCCGCGGCTCCGAGCGCAATCCACATCGTGGTGTTGTCGGAGGTGTCCGAGGCTGATACTGCCGCTGAGGTCTGGCCACCCGAAGTGGCCTTCGTGGGCTGGGGCGAGGCCGATGCGGAGGGTGAGTTGCCGGCCTCGTCCGTGACGCCCGTCGCGTTCTCCTTGGCCAGCGGGTCGGTGCTGGCCGGGCCGGGGTTGAAGTTGCTCTGCTCCAGGACCATGCGCGGGCGGATCAGTCCGTAGCCGAGGTACGTGCTCGGGTCGTCCTTCGCCCAGTTCCGTCCTGCGGTGTCGATCAGGCTGGCGAGGACTTGGTTGGCCGTCCACTTGGGGTGGGCGGACCATACGAGGGCTGCGGAGGCGGAGGCGATGGCGGTGGCTTGGCTGGTGCCCTGGCTGCTGCAGTAGGAGCGGAAGGTGTTGTCACACCAGGTGGGGACGTCAAGACCGGGGGCGGCCAGGTCGACGTAGTTGCCGTGTTCCGAGAATTTTCCGACGGTTCCGGACTTGTCCGAAGCAGCAACGCCGACTACGTAGGGGTAAGCCGCCGGGTACCCGATGAAGTTTTTCTCCTGGGCGTCATTACCGGTGGCGGCAACCATCAACTTGCCCTTGGCCCACGCGTACTTGACGGCCGCGAGAACATCCGGCCTTTCGATGTCTTCACCGAAGGACATGGTGATGATTTTGACATCACTGTCAGCGATTGTTCTGATCACGTCCGGTAGTTCAGGAGCCTTTTCCTTCTCGCTTCCGTCCTTCATGTCCTTCATTGCGAGCCGATAAGGAACGATCTTCGCTCCCGGTGCAAGTCCTTTCAGACCGTTTCCAGCACCAGTACCTGCGATGAGTTCCGCCATGCTCGTCCCATGACCGTCGTAGTCCTCAGTCGCCTTGTAGCCGACGGCTCCGGGCACCTCGCCGACGAGCACCTGCCCCTTCAAGGATGGGGTATTGGGGTTGACGCCGGTATCGACAACGGCGACCTTGACACCCTTGCCGGTACTCACCTTCCACATCTCGTCGGCCTTCATCGCCGACAGGTACCACTGCTGGGACTGGACATCGGCGGCCGATGCGCTCGGAGTCAAACCTCCGGAGAGGACGGTCAAGGCGCCGAGCAATGAGCACGCGGCGGTAACTCCTCTGCCGTTTCGTCCCGCGAAAGATGCGCTCCACCTGCCGCGTCGGCTGATCCCTGGCACCATGCCTCCGTCTGTCCTCGCTCTTGTTCGGTCAGTCGGTCGCGGACGCGTCATCGCGATGCTTGTCACGGCTCGAGCCTGTCTCGTCGGCACGCTGGTTGCGCGCTGAACCACGCGCCGCGCCCGGGCCGCCGGTCGTCTTTCCGTTGTTCCTGCTTCCGGAAACTCGTCCCTTCTGCTTACCGACCACACCGTCAGGGCCGTCGGCAGGGCGGCGAGTCGCCTTTCCCGCACCAGTCGTCGAGCCAGCCGTCCCGATAACCCCGCGCTGCCCGGGCTTCTCGCCTCTGGCCCGCGACGCGGGTGTGCTCTCACCACCGACAACCGTGCCGCGCGGCAACCTGGAACCTTTGCCGCCGGGAGCACCCCCGGCAACAGGTCTTCCGCCGACAATGCCATCGCCGGTGCGTCCGGCGCCTGTGCGCCCGTTTCCCGGACGTCCGGGATTCGTGGCACCCATGCCGGTGACGGGACCGCGCGGGACACCACCAGGACGCCCTGCCGCCTGTCCACCGGCCTTCGGCGCTCCGCCGACCACACCTCGCCCCGTGGGCCCAGTGGTGCGGCCGCTCGTCTTCCCTGCTGCAGCGGCACGTCCTGCCGACCCCATGGGCCCGGTTCCCGTACGGCCCGCCGCGGTGCCGCCCGGCACACCGCCCACCCGCCTCTGCGCTGAGTTAGGAACTCTGCTTCCCGGCACGCCGCCGAACCCCGTGGGGCGCCCGGACGTTCCTCGGAATGCGGGAGATGCACCAGTGGGAGCAAAGGGAGGCATCGTTCCCGATGGAGTCGGGTTGGGGCCTGCCGTCGCGGGCGGGGTGACAGCCGTCGGCTTGACAGCGTCCTGAGACGGCAACGTACCGAGGCTGTCAATCTCCGTCCCCACGTGATGCTCGGGAAGCCTGACGGTTTCGTCCCCGCTTTTATGGGATGACGACAAGTCCTCTGCTCGCGGTCGCTCCGCCCCGGTCGCTACAGAGTGATGACGCGTGGTTCCCACATCACTTGCAGACGAAAGCGACCCTTGGCCCGGCGGCTCCTTGAACTTCCCATAGCCCGGCGACGGCTCCGGCACCCCCATCCCCGGCATCTGCGGAAACGTCGGCTCCTCCGCCAGTTCCATCATCCCGCTCGACACCGTGTAGAACGACGCCAGCCGGTACATCTGGTTGATGGCTTCCTGGCGGTCCTTCTCGGCCTTGACCGCCGCTGTGTATTCCTGGTTGCCCTCGACCCGTTGAGGCATCGGGATGTCGTCGACCTTCTTGGGGACGATGCGGCCGTCGCGCGGAGGCATCGACTTGCGTACGGAGGCGAGGCCGGCGCTGGCCGCCAGGACCTGGGTGCCCACCTCCTCGGTGTAGCTGGCGAGCGCCAGGGCGGTGGTGGTGAGGTTCATGCCCCAGGTGTAGAAGGCGGTGTGGGCCTCGCCCTCCCAGTCGACGTCGCCAAGGTTGCGACTGAGCTCGTTGGCCGCGGCGTTGATGGCGTCCCGGGCGTCGACGAGGGCCGTGGCCGCACTCTCCAGGGTCTCCGGGCTCGCCGACTCGACGATGTCGATCATGGCGTTGAGGTCGTAACCCTCGAAGCTCGTCTTTCCGAAGCCGCCCGGACTGCTGAGCATCCCAGGGCTGATCACCACGGCCTTGTTCACGGCGTCGTCCACGCCGCTGTTCTGCTGGCCCGCGTCCTGACGTTCTGTCTGGTAGTGGTCCGACTTGTTCTTGTGGTCGGCCATCAGTACCCCGCGTCGGTGTGGTCGGCGTCGTTGGTCCGCTCGGTCTGCTTGTTGAGCGCCTCTTCCCGGTCCCGGTTGACCTCGGCCCGGATCTCGTGGAACCGGTACCGGAGGTCCTCTTCGAGGTTGTCGAAGGTCACGTCAACGCCGTGCACGGCGATCTGCATGGCCTCCAGCTGGAGGCCCAGCGACCTGGAGAGGGTCGTGATGCGTTCGTGGACGCGCTCGTACTGCAGGTGGAGCGTCTTTGCCTCCGGGAAGTCCCCCGCGCCGAAAGCGTGCTCCGCGAGGCCGTGGTCCCCCACCTTCGCCGAGCCGCCCGCGGACTTCTCGAAGGCCGTGAGCAGGTCGTCCACCCGTTTTTTGAACGTCGAGAGCGCCATATATCCGCGCCGTACGTCGGCAGGGCCCCCGCCCATGTCCGCAGGAATCACGACAGCCACTCTCCCCGTTTTTTCCGCCGCCCGTCCTGGACGGCACCGCCCGCGCCTTTCAAGTGTTCATGACCGCAACGCATCCACTCTAATGACTCCCTCTGACAGCCCCAACTGGCTTATGCAACAACCGCGTCACCACTGATACGCGCTTGGCCCATTTCTCACGTTCGAGACGATTTTTCCTGCATCCAGCGTCGCGCCCCGACCTCACTCGGGTACTCGCGAACAGTGAGCCAGGCGGTCAGCCAGCCGACGAGGTACGCGGCGAAGGCCGGCATGACGGGTGCCGCGAGGAAGGCCAGGCCACGGCCCGCGGCGGCCCGGCCCGGGGCGCGGCTGTTGTGGTCGCGTTTGGCCCGGAGGGTCTGCTCGGGAGTGGGCGGGTTCAGGAGGCCTTCGTGATGGCTCCGGCGTTGCTTGACCCAGCCCCACACCAGGGCCGCGCAGGACGCGGCGACCTGCACGCCGTCGCAGATCGTGCGCACGATGGGTGGCATCTCGCTGCGGAACCCCTCGTAGAGGCCGATGGCCATGAAGCAGACCGTGGCCATCACCAGGAGCAGGAAGACGGTCGTGCGGGCGCGGCACAGCCAGTAGAGCGGACCGCGCCGGTACCAGGTCCTGCCCAGCTTGGGCAGCGCGGGGATCTGGAGGGTCACGGCCTCGGCGTGCTCAGAAGATGCTTGTGACGCCATGCCAGATGTCCTTCGCCATACGTACGCCGTCGTCCTTGGTCTCCGTCAGGACGTGGCCCGTGCCGGTCAGCACCCCGCCGACCACACCGTGGTCGTGGATGTCCTCGCTCCAGTGCTCGTGGAAGGAGTGGTCAAGGAGGCTGGTCGCGCCGATCACGGCCACCACTCCCACGCCGGCCAACGCTGCCGCGCCCTCCACGGGCAGGGCGGCCACCACACCCGCGCCGACGGCCAGGCCACCGAGCGCGGCGCCGCCGTCGACGACCACCGAGTGCTGCCAGGACCAGCCCTTGTCGTGGTCGTCCTTCGCCTCCACCAGCCCGCAGGCGGCCGCCGCCGCCACGTCCAGCACCGGGATCTCCCTCAGGAACTCGGGGAGTTCGGCCACACCTCTGCCCAGGCGCAGTGCGTCCGCCGCGTCGGCCAGCTTGACGTTGAGGGCCCGGTCGTAGGGAAGGGCGGTACTGCCGTGGTCGGCCCGGGCGATGGCGTCCTCGAGGGAGTCGACCTGCGTCACCGCGTCGCGGTAGGCGCCCTTGGCGGGGAGGTCGTGCGGCAGTGCGCGCCCGGCCTTCTGGAACGCCTTGCGCTCGGCGCGCAGGGCTTTCTTGGCGGCGCGTTCCTCGGCTTGCGCGCCGTCGATCAGGTTGCGGGCCTCCTTGCCGCCGGCCCGGGCGTCCTCGGCGTCGTAGGCGTAGAGGCCGCGCAGGGCGTCGGCGATCGTGATCTTGTCGCCGGTCGAGACCGGTGCCGTGACCTGTGCGTAGAGGCCGCGCAGACCGTCCGCGGCGACCAGCCGGGCGTGCTGGGCGGTGTGCAGGATCTCCTCGCGCACCTTGCCGTACTCGCCGAGCGCGGCGATCGTCTTCTGGTCGTCGGCGCTGGGCGGATCAGCGGTGAGGATCTCCAGCGGGAGTCCTTTGTCCCCCATCGGCACGCCTTTGCCCGCGGCGACGTGCTCGGCGTTCTGGAGCGCCGTCTCGCAGGCGGAGAGGGCGCCGGCGAGCGTGTCGAGGATGTCGCCCGCGCTGTGCACGAGGCTCGCGAAGGCGCCCGCGGCGAGCGCGTCCTCGCTCCAGGCGGCGCGGAACGTCTCGGCCGCCTCGCCCTTCCAGCTCGTGTCGCCGACCAGCCCTTCCACGGCCTGGCCGAGCGGGTGGACGACCTCCTCCAGCTTCTGCTTGGCGTTCTTGTACGTGTCGGCCATCGTGCGCAGCCCGCCGATGTCGCCGCCGACCCAGCTGTCGGCCATCAGCCTTCCCCCGCCATCAGGTCCTCGAACAGTCCATGTACGTCGATGTCGCGCCGCTGGAAGGAGTCGCGGGCGTGGGCCACCTTGTCGCCGTGGTCGTCGAGCCGGTCGGCGAAGCCGATGTGCAGGGCGACGATGAGGTCGGCGATCTCCTTGACGGCGTGGTCGAGTCCAAAGTCACCGGCGTCGACGACGGGCGGGGCCACGTCGGCATGCAGTTTGCGGTAGTTGACGGCCTCGTCGTGGAAGGTGCGCGACATGGCGGTGAGATCGCTCAGCACCGCTTTGAAGTCGACTGTCATCGGCGCACCTTCCGCACGCAGGCGGCCAGGTCGGCCGGCTGCCAGTTGTGCCGTCCGGGCGCGACATACGGATCGACGTGGACCCTGACGCCCTGCTCCCCCACGCCCTCGGCCAGCGGGCCGAGCGAGGTCGCGACCCACGGCTGTGCCTCACCGAGGGCGGCCACGAGCCCATGCAGGGTGGTGAAGGCGAGGGCCACCGGTCCGTGGGTGAGGTGCTCGAAGAGTTCGTACGTGACGAAGGGTGCCGGGGCGGGTGCGCCTGTCGGGACCGTGGTGAGGATGCGGCGGGGATGTGCCGGGACGAACACCGGGGTGTGGTACGCGGGTACGCCGGGTCGGGGGCCGGATGGCGCCGATGGCGCGGACAGCGCCACCTCGGCGGCCGCGACGGATTCCCCATACTCCAGGAGGCGCGACCTGCGGGGCTCCCGTGCCGACTGAGGCACCGGCGCCGAGGCAGCGCCTGCGGGCGGCTCCGCCTCGACACACTCGGCATAGTCGAGAAGGCGCGAACGGATCGGTATGCCCACCGCCGTCTCCTGTTCCCCATGGACCTGCGGATGATGTGGCGACACCACCGTAGCCAGGGAACTTCCGGACAAGTACGGCTATTTCAGGTTGCCGGGTCAGGGCTATGCGGAACCCATACGGGTGTTTGGCCGGGGGGCGGTCAGTGCTTGACCGTGCGATGACCAGCGGGTGACACGCCGGGCCTGCAGACCCTACTGCGGGGTCTGCTCCGTACCGGCCCGTTCCGTGCTCCCTCCCCCGTCACGTCGGTGTCACGAGCGCGCCGTTGTGCTCGACGTACAGCCGGCCCGCCGCCCGCCTAGCCCGCCCTCGCGACCCTCCGCCCCCGCGACCCTCCGTGTCCGCCGCCGTGCGTCACGGATGGCCACCGCCGTGCCGCCGAGGCCCGCGGCCAGGGCCGCCGCTGCCACGACGACGTAGGTGGCGAGGCGGGTGTTGCGTTCGTCGGGGGTCTCGCCGGTGTGGAACTTGGCGGGGCTCGGGGCCTCGGCCCTGGTCAGGCCGTCCTGGGGGCTCGGGGACTCGATGGGGTGGTCGTCCTCCGTCAGGGCGCGGACCGGGTCGACGACGCCCCAGCCGACGAGCCGGTCGTGGCCCGCGATCGTGCGTTCCGCCGTCTGTTCGATCTGGGCGACGATCTCGCGCGCCGTCCAGTCCGGGTGCTTCGCCTTGAGCAGCGCCGCCACGCCCGCCACGTACGGCGCCGAGAAGCTCGTACCGTTGTCGGCGCAGTGGCCGCCCTTGGGGACCGTGGAGACGATGTCGACGCCGGGGGCCGCCACGCCCACGAAGTCGCCGGACTGGGAGAACGAGGCGCGTTCGTTGTTGCGGTCCGAGGCGGCGACCGCGAGGACGCCCTCGTAGGACGCCGGGTAGGTCTCCTTGACGTTGCCGCCGAGGCCGTTGTTGCCCGCCGACGCCACGACCACGACCTTTTGGTCCAGGGCCTCGTCCACGGCCCGCTCCAGGTCGTCGGAGGGCCGGGCCGCGTTCGAGGTGTCCTGGGAGATGTTGATGACCCCGGCGCCGGCCCGCACGGCGTAACGGATCGCCTCCGCCAGGGACTTGGTGTCGCCGTGGCCCTCGGCGTCGTTCTGCTGGATCGGGATGATCGTCGCCTCGGGGGCCAGGCCCACGAAGCCGGTGCCGTCGAGGGGGCGGGCCGCGATGATGCCGGCGACCTTGGTGCCGTGCCCGACGGTGTCCGTCGTGCCGTTCTCGGCGCCCCGCTCGATCGGGTCGCCGTCGTCGTCCTTGAGGTTCCTCGGCAGCAGGTTGCGGCCGGCCTTCGCGTCGACGGCCTCGGTGAGCTGCGGGTTCTTCACGTCCACGCCCGTGTCGATGACGGCGACGCGGACGCCCCCGCCCTTGGAGCGGCTCCACAGTTCGTCCAGGAGGACGCGCTGCAGGGCCCAGGGGCGGCCCGGGTACTCGCCGTTGGGGAACGTGCACTCGTCCGAGTAGGGCAGCTTGTCCGCGGCCGACGCGGGGGGCACGAGGACCGTGGCCGTGGTGAGGAGGGCCGCGGTCACCACCAGCAGCGCGGTACGCAGCCCCGGCACCGGGGCCGTACGAGGCGTCATCGCCGTCCGCAGCACCGTCGTCCTCCTCCTCACGAGCCCTGGGGCTGGCGGGCCGCCGCTGTCGACAGGCGGGGGCCGGTGGGCAGGAACTTCGACCAGGCGGCCGGGACGGGCGCGGGGTCGATGTCCTTGTAACCCAGCAGGGTCTGGGCCTGTTGGGCCTCCTGTTGCTGCTTCGCGCGCTGTGCGGCGGTGGTGCCGATGCCCGCGTCGTCCGTCGCGCTGTCGCCGTTGGACTGCAGGACGTAGCGCAGACCCGTGTCGGTGACGAGGAAGACCGGTCCGGCCTTGGTCGCCTCGCCCTGGAACTGGCGGTAGAGCTGGCCGGAACCCGGCGTCACATAGGCGCTGGAGGAGCCGGTGGGCAGCTTGGCGGGGAAGTCCGTGCCCGCCCAGGTGCTCAGGGTCGTGGCGCCCGAGCCGGCGTTCACGCCGCGCAGGACGGTGCAGATCGTGCTGCGGCTTCCGGCGGCCCCCGAGGCGTCGTTGACCGGCGAGGGGTCACCGGCGGGCCAGCGGTGCTCGGTGCCGAACGCCTGGCCCGGTACGAGATCCCCGGGGCTCATCTCACGGGCGTGACCGGCCTGGCCGAGGGGGGCCGACTCCTTGCTGAACAGCAGGAGCTGGGCGACGAAGGCGGACACGGGGGCGACGCGGCCGTTCAACACCACGTAGTACTGCTCGGAGTTGTTGTCGAACGCCTTGAGCACCATGCCGACCCTGTCGGCCGACGCGTCCAACCGGCCCGGTGCGCCGGCCGCCTCGCCCGGCTGCCCGGGGATGTCGGGGAAGGCGATCGGGTCGCCCCGGTGCAGGGTCGCCAGCCATTCCGCGGACACCCGTTGGGGCTCCCGGCCGGAGCCGACCACCGCGCGCAGCAGCAACTCGTCACTCTTTTCGACCGGGTACGCCGTGCCGCCCGCGTCCACGACATAACGCCTGCCGTCGGGGTCCGCCACGTAGAGGAGTTGGCCGCCACGCAGCCGCTCCGCACCCTCGGTGGCGTCCTTCTCCCGGGCGGCCAGGACCAGCGCCGCCTTCTGGACGGAGTCCCCGCCCCCCGCGCCCGGCCGCTCGCACACCACCCAGCGCTTCGCCTTGCCCGCCTCGGACGCCGAGGGCAGCCGGTCGGGGGCGTACGGGATGCCGACGGTGACGCCGTGCGGGATGTCGCCGTTGTCGAGGACGGACTCCGAGACGGTCACCACGTCGCCCTGTCCCTCGTCGAGGAGCAGTCTGGCGGAGGCCATGTTGAGAACCGGGTGCAACTGGACCTCGTCGCCGGTCCGCAGCACGACATAGCGCGTGGTGGACTTGCTCGCGACGATCACCTTGGCGTTGGGCGTGTCCCAGCCCTTGGGCGCGGTCGGTCTGAACATGCCCCACGCCCCGAAGACGGCCATGACGAGCACCCCGACGACGATCCCGGGCAGGATCGCGCGCAACGGCCGCGGTGCCCCCTCCTCCGAGCCGTCGGGCGACGACTGGAGGAAGGCCGCGAGCATCCGCCGCTTCGCGAAGGTGTAGGCGTTGAGCTGGTCTCGCCGAGATGCCATCTGTGCCCGTCTCTCCCCGTTTTCCGGCCGATCCGCGTGCTCCGCAGCGCGGGCGGCCCGACGCCCCGTCCCCGATGTCAGAGCGGCCACCTACTATGCCCGGTAGCTGTGGGGACTTGGGGAGCGGGTAGGGTTCCTGGGCCGTCGAGTGCCCTGTGCGGTGCTGAACACGGGCGGGTCGTGAGCGGAACGGGCGGAACGGGGGACGGAGTGAGGGCTTCGAATGCGGGCGGGCGCTCCGTCGGCGGGTCGCGGACCCGGGGTTCCTCGACGCCGGGTCCGCGGCCGCCCGAGCGGTCCGCATCAGCCTCGGCACCAGGTGCGCTCCACCTCAGGACCCGTGCCGGGCAGGGCGGGACATTCCGGTTGCAACGCCTCGTCCTGCTGGAGATCGCCGCCGCCGTCCTGCTCATCGGCTGGGTGAGCGGTCCGGCGCTGCTCGTGGCGGCGGTGGTGGTCGCCGCACTTCTGGTGGCCCTCGCCTTCGTTCGCCGCCGCGGCCGCTCGCTCACGCAGTGGCTGGCCACGGCACGGGAACTGAGGATCCGTCGGCGGCTGGCGGACCGGCTGGAGATACCGCCCGGGACGGAACCGGGGTTCGGACCGGTCGTGGAGTGCGATCCCGGACTGCGCACCTACGCGTACGGCGGCCGCGACCGGCGGCCCGTCGGGATCGTCGGGGACGGCACGTTCGTCACCGCCATCGTCCAGGTCGAGGCGGACGCGACCGCGTTGCGGGCCGATCGCGGCCGGCAACCGCTGCCGCTCGCCCTGGTGCGGGACGCGCTCGAGGTGGACGGCATCAGGCTGGAGTCCGCGCAGATCGTGCTGCACACCCAGCCCGCGCCCGCCCTGCACCTGCCCCGGCAGTCCGTGGCGGTGGCCAACTACGCGCCCCTGCAGGAGCAGACCGGAGCACCCGCGGTACGTATCACCTGGATCGCGTTGAAGCTGGATCCGGAGCTGTGTCCGGAGGCCGTGGCCGTCCGCGGGGGCGGTCTTGTCGGCGCACAGAAGTGCGTGGCGCGGGCGGTGGATCACCTCGCGAGCCGGCTGACCGGCGCCGGATTCCGGGCGACCGTCCTCGACGAGGAGGAGTTGACGGCCGCCTTCGCCACGTCCGCCTGCGCCAACCCGCTGGTGACGGCGGAGGCCGGACGGACCGGGACGACGGAGCGGCGGACCGAGGAGTCCAGCAGGAGCTGGCGGTGCGACAACCGCCGTCACACCACGTACTGGATGCGCCGGTGGCCCGCGCTGGGCGGCGACGGCCCGTCGCTGCCGCAGTTCGTCGCCCTGGTCACGGCCGTTCCCGCGCTCGCCACCACGTTCAGTGTCACCCTCGCGCGCGGTGACCGGCAGGAGGTGTTCCTGTCCGGGCACGTCCGGGTGACGGGGCGCAGTGACGACGAACTCGTGGCGGCCCGGCGGGCGGTGCAGGGCGCGGCCCGGCACACCGGCGCGGGACTCGCCCGTCTCGACCGGGAGCAGGTGCCCGGCATGCTCGCGACGCTGCCGCTCGGAGGTGCTCGATGACGGCGACGACGGCACGCGGAGCCGCCCCTCCCGGCGAACCGGAGCCCTCCGCCGGACAGTCCGGGCCGTCCGGGCGGTCCGGACTCCGCTCGCCGCGCAGCGGCTTCGGTCTGATCGGGCCGCGGCACGGACGGCACTCGGTGTCCGCGGACCAACTGGCGGCGCTCGCGCTGCCCATCGGGGACGACGGTGTCGTCATCGGCGTCGGCGCCGAGGGCCGGCCCGCCGTCCTGGGGATCAACCGGCCCACGCCGTACGACGTCGTCCTCATCGGCGGTCTGTGGACCGCGCAGGTCCTCGCGCTCAGGACGGCGGCGACCGGGGCCCGGGTGGCCGTCGAGACGGGCCGGCCGCAGGCCTGGGTGCAGATGGTGCACGCGATGGGCGGCGGGCAGAACGGTCTGGCGGTGTACGAGGTCGGCCGGGTGCCCCCGCAGGGCGCTTCGGCGGGCACGCCCGTGCTGGTGGTGCGGGACTGCGGGATGCGCCCGCCGCGCGGTCGGGTCAGCTCCGGTCCCTGGCAGTCCGTACTGACGCTGCTGCCGTATCTCAGCCCGGTCGCTCCCCGACTGGTCCGGCAGGCCCGGCTCGTCGGCGTGCAGCGGATCTCGCCGGACGAGGCCATGGAACTGGGCCGGGCGCTTGCCCTGCCCGGGCGGGACGTGGAGGCCCTCCCCACGCTCGCCGACGGCTTCACGCTGTGGTGCGCCGACCGGGACCGGCATTATGTGATGACCCGGCCCACGGATGCGGAGATCGGGTTGCTGGGCAACCCGAGACGGATGGACTGACACGACGGATGGACCGAGGCGGCGGCCGCAGCGTCTTCTTCCTTTACTTGTGCGGCACTTCAGCCCCTATGGCCTTTTTGTCGAACGCCTGAAGCGCATCCGCGACCCTTGCGGGGGTGTGTGGCGTGGTGGACTGGTGCTGAGGGGTGGGCGGGCCTGCCGTGGCGGGCCGTCTGATGATTAGGCTGGTACGGGGCGCGATGCCGGAAACCGTGGGGTTGACGTCGGCGTCTCCCGGTGGAGGGCCACGTCGGACGACGTCGGACGGCCTCGAACCACTCAGGACGACAAGCAAATGGTCGCCCCGGCACGGCATGAGGGTGCTCGACCACATCAGGAGGAATTGTGAGCAGCGATCGGGACGGGATCCGCGGGGGCTGGGCCACACCCGGCGATGACCAGCCCGACGCGGAGTCCGGCGTCGAGGCGACGGGCGAGTTCACCATCGACTACGCGCCGCCGGCTTGGTACACGCAGAACACGGGCGGCGGTCCGGGTCCGGCACCCGACGCGGGCCCCGGCGCCGGTCCTGACGCGGGGGCGCCGGGTTTGCCCGGCGAACCGGTCGCTCCGGCTGAGCAGCCCGCACCGCCCGCCTCACCCGCGGCACCCGCGGCACCCGGGTCGGAGGTTCCCTTCACGCCGGCTGCGCCGCATGCGACCCCTGCGCCGGAGGCGCCGTTCACCCTGGCCCCGCCTGCTGCACCTACTGCACCTACTGCACCTACTGCACCAGAGGTTGCGTTCACGCCGGCCTCGCCTCCCGCGCCGCAGGTGCCGTTCACGCCCGCCTCGCGACCCGTGCCTCCCGCGCCCGACGCGGCGTTCACTCCGGCCTCACCGGCAGCGCCCGTCACTCCGGCGGCTCCGTCGGCACCGCCCGCCCCGCCCGCACCGGCGGTTCCCGCCGCGCCGCCCGGCGTGGGATCGGTCGCCGTGCCGAACCTTCCGGTGGACAGCGGGTTCGAGCCGCAGCCACAACCCCACCACCAGCAGCAGCCGCCGCCCGGGGCGCAGTGGGGAGCCACGGGGGCTTCCGTGGGCGCCGAGGAGAACGGTTCCGGTAACGGGGACCTGGAGAGCGGCGCCACCATGCGCTTCTCGGCAGCCGCCCTCCAGCGTGAGATCGCGGAGCATGCCGCCGCGGCACAGGCCGACCCCGAGCGGCCCGCGGAGCCGGACGGCACAGAGTCCGCCGCTTCCACCCCGACGGGCTCCGTACCGTCCGGGGACGCGGTTGCGGCGGACGCCCCGGCCGATGCGGGCGATGCGCGCAATGCGGGTGTGTCGGACGGAAACGAAGCCGCTGCTGCGGCCGTCGAGCCCGAGGCAGACGCCGCGGCCGCGGCCAAGGCCAAGGCCAAAACCGACGGTACGACTGACGAGAGCGGCACCGTATCCGAGCCCTGGGTAGCCGAGCCCTCGGCAGTCGAGCTCTCCGTGGCCGAGCCAGAGGCCGGGGAGGGTGTGTTCGAGGCTACCGAAGGCGACCAGTCGGCGGTTCAGGGCACTGACGCCGTCAGCGAGGACGCGGACCACCAGAACGACTCCGCCGTCGAGGAGCCCTCGGACGCCGCCTCCACGGGCGCCGCCGAAGCACAGGGCGACACGCCCCAGGACAGCGGGCCTCAGGACGCCGTTCCCGGCGCGCCGCCGGCCTGGACTCCTCCACCGGCCCCGCAGGGCGAGCTGCCCCCGCTGCCGCCGTCGTACCAGCCCGCAGCGCCCGCAGCGCCCGGACCGGCGGCCCAGTGGCCGGCGCAGCCGCAGCCGACCGACGCCGTGGCGCCCCCACACGCCCCGCAGCCGCCCGTCCAGCCGCCCGTTCCGCCGCAGGCAGCCCCGCCCGCGCCGGCCGCCTGGAACCCGCCGACACCGGGGCCTGTCCCGGCCACACCGCAGCCGGGTTACGGCTTCCCCCAGCCCCCCGTTCCCGCCCCGGCGGCTCAGCAGCCCCCTGTCCCGCAGCCGGGCTACGGCTTCCCGCCCCCGGGTGTCGCTCCGGCGCCCTCGGTACCCCAGCCGCCCACTGACGCTCACGCGCCCGGCGGCTACGGCTTCCCGCAGCCCGCTGACGCACCGGCAGCTCCCGGCGGCTACGGCTTCCCGCAACAGAACACCGGCCCCACGGTACCCCCCGCCGCCCCGACCCCCCAGCCACAACCGGCACCTCCGGCACCCCAGCCGCCCGCCACCCCGGGCAGCTACGGCTTCCCCCAGCCCACCGACGCACCGGCAGCTCCCGGCGGCTACGGCTTCCCGCAACAGAACACCGGCCCCACGGCACCCCCCCCCCCCCCCCCCCCCCCCCCCCCCCCCCCCCGGGGGGGGCCCCAACCCCCCCCCCCCCCCCCCCCCCCCCCCCGCGGCGGGTCCCCCCGCCCCCGGCACCGCAGCCGCAGGCCCCGCATGCGCACCCCGGTTTTCCGCAACCGGGGATCCCGCAGCAGGGCGTCCAGCAGCAGGCGGACGGGCAGCACCCGGCGGCCGCTCCCCAGGGTTTCCCGCAAGGTGGACCGCAGGGGCCGCCGCCGCAGGGCTTCCCCGGACAGTTCCCTCAGTCCCAGCCCCAGCCCCATCCGCAACCCCAGTCCGAGCCGCAGCCCCAGCCCCAGGCCCCGCCGTCGGCACCGCACGCCCCGCAGGTTCCTGCGCCGGTCCCCGCGCCCGACGTACCTCAGGCGCCCCATCAGCCCCAGCAGCCCGTCGATCCCCGGGCCGGGGCCGCCTGGCCGCAGCCGATCCAGCACGACCAGCGGCAGCCGGTCAACCCCGGTGCCGCGCCGCTGGGTTACACGGCCGCCGTGGAGCTGTCCTCCGACCGGCTGCTGAACAAGAGGCAGAAGGCGAAGAGCGGCCGCCCGGCCGCCGCCTCCTCCCGCTTCAAGCTCGGTGGCAAGAAGGAGGAGGCCGAGCGGCAGCGCAAGCTGGAACTGATCCGTACGCCCGTGCTGTCCTGCTACCGGATCGCCGTCATCAGCCTCAAGGGCGGCGTGGGCAAGACCACGACCACCACCGCGCTCGGCTCCACCCTCGCCACCGAACGCCAGGACAAGATCCTCGCGATCGACGCCAACCCGGACGCCGGTACGCTCGGCCGCCGTGTGCGGCGCGAGACCGGGGCGACGATCCGTGACCTCGTTCAGGCGATCCCGTACCTCAACTCGTACATGGACATCCGGCGGTTCACCTCCCAGGCGCCGTCCGGCCTGGAGATCATCGCCAACGACGTCGACCCGGCCGTGTCCACGACCTTCAACGACGAGGACTACCGGCGCGCGATCGACGTGCTCGGCAACCAGTACCCGATCATCCTCACCGACTCCGGCACCGGTCTGCTCTACAGCGCCATGCGCGGTGTGCTCGACCTCGCCGATCAGCTCATCATCATCTCCACCCCGTCCGTGGACGGTGCGAGCAGCGCCAGTACGACGCTGGACTGGCTGTCCGCGCACGGGTACGCCGAGCTGGTCTCGCGGTCGCTCACCGTCATCTCCGGGGTGCGCGAGACCGGCAAGATGATCAAGGTGGACGACATCGTGTCGCACTTCGAGACCCGTTGCCGAGGTGTCGTCGTCGTGCCGTTCGACGAGCACCTGGCGGCCGGCGCCGAGGTCGACCTCGACATGATGCGGCCCAAGGTCCGGGAGGCGTACTTCAACCTCACGGCGCTGGTCGCGGAGGACTTCATCCGCCACCAGCAGCGCCAGGGACTGTGGACCAGCGACGGCAACCCACCGCCGGTGGCCGCCCCGCCGATGCCGGGCCAGCAGATGCCCGGCCAGCAGATGCCGCCGGGGCAGCCGTATCCGCCCCAGGCCGGCCAGCCGTACCCGCAGGCACCCCAGCCCGGCCCCGGCCAGCCGTACCCCCCGCAGGGTCAGCCGTATCCGCAGCAGCCGGGCCAGCCGTATCCGCAGCCGGGTCAGGAGCCCTACGCGCCGCCGCAACAGCACCAGCCGGGGCAGGACCCGTACGCCCAGCCCCAACAACCGCAGCCGCAGCCGCAGCCGCAGCCGGGGCAGGATCCCTACGCCCAGCCACAGCCCCAGCAGCCGCACCCGGGGTATCCCCCGCCCGGCTACGGCTACCCGCAGCACCCCCAGGCCCCCCAGCCGGGCCAGCCGGGCCAGCCTCCGCAGCAGTGAGAAACGCCGAAGGGCGGCCGGTGTCCTGGGAC